>CAVBHV010000007.1:0-18053 GCA_963595385.1 bacterium | reverse complement strand
GTGGTACACAGTAATATTGCTGTTTTAATTTTATTTGTTATATTTACTATGGAAGGTGAGGGCAACACATTTTTCGCCCAACAAGATTGCGTTGTTTAGTGACATTGACACAAGTCTAATTTCGCTTTCGTTTACCACTTCGCGGAATTTTTTGTATAAACTCTCTGCATCTGCTTGCGCATTGAAATAAACTATACTAAAAGTATAATCGGCGATATTTTGCCCGTTTTCTTTTACATTGCTGTATAGGCGCGATACGGCAGACTTAAATGTTTTGGTTTTGTCCAAAATCTTAAATTTCCCCTCAGTATCAAGGCTTATGATAGGCTTGAGGTTAAGCGAAGCCCCTACAAATGTGTCTAACAATTTTGCAAAGCGCTCGCTTTTTTTGAGCCCATCTGTACCTTCTAGTGCAATTACGCTCACAAATCGCCCGATAAGCGACTCTGCATAGTCTAGCGCATCATCGAGGTTATTTTCCTTTTTGTAAACAATGTTGGTTAGGTTTGCAATTTCACTAGTTCCGCGCGAAATTGTTTGCGTATCTACAAGAATAGCAGTGCTTTTTGGGTATTTTTTGTTTAGGTCCGCAAAAGCCTTTTTCAAAGCCTTGCCTTTGTCTGCCATAAGTTTGAGCGATACCGAAAAGAAAACTACATCGTTGCCGTTTTCAATTTCTGCCTTAAAAAACTCAAACCATTCTTCGTAAGTTAGGGGAACAATACTGTATTTGCCCTTTGAGATATTGTCTGCAATCTCGCTTTGTGTTTCCTTTTTATACCCCTGAAAATCAATATAACTACGGCACTTTTTAATTTTGCTAGGCGCAAGATAAAGTCCGCATTTTTCTAGTTCCTCACCGAACATATCGGCGTAAGCATCAATAAAAAATTTAATCATTTTAGCCTCCACATATATATGATAGCACACTAAAAATTGATAAGTCAATTAAAAACTTAAAATAGTTTGGAGTAAATCGAAATGTTTTTCTTTACCTTGTCTAGGTAAAAGTTTGTTGCGGGGTAAGGTGTAGACGATAGTTGCACACCATTTGCGCTATATTTTGTATCTTGAAGCCATATTCTCACGCGGTTTGGACCAGCGTTGTACGCACAAATTGCGGTGTCGAGATTGCCAAAACGGTCTAGCAATGTTTTGAAATATGCCGTTCCTATATATATATTATAGTGCGGGTCAAAAAGCAACTCATCACTGTATTTAATAGTTAATTTATTTGCCATTTCTTGTGCTGTGGTGGGCACCACTTGCATTAAACCTATCGCACCTACACTTGATACCGCGTTTGGGTTGAACTTGCTTTCAGCATTAATAATCGAAGCAATGATTTCGGGCGCTATACCAAAAGTTATTGAGCCGTGCGTAATGTCCTCACGGTATTTCAAGGGGTATATATACAAAAATGCCACAATCACGCAAGCGCAACAAAATACCACTATTGACACAAAAATGATTAAATTTCTAATTATTTTATCCATATGTTTAGTATATAACTTTACATAAAGTTTCATACATTTTTGTTAATACTTGTAAATTTTGATTTTTTTAAAAAATTATTTGGTAAAATAGAAAAATGTAGAGTATCTAACGCCCCACAGGGGTGTCATTGCGAGCGTAGCGTGGCAATCTCTCTTATGGCTGTCTAATATTTTGTCGTTTCTGCTTTACCTCCGTGTTCTGCCAGACTTTCCGTACCTAGCGGTACTACAAGGGGCAATCTCCGCCTCTTGTCATTGCGAACCCCGAAAGGGGCGTGGCAATCTCTAAATTATAGAATTTTATTTAATTTCTATGCCTAAAATCTCTAAATTTTCATTTTTTCGTGCGGTAAATGTCAAAATTTGGCGGAAAATTGCAAATTTTTTCAAAAATTTTGAATTTAGGGCTTATTTTATTTGGAAAAATAGACAAAATAAGATATAACTAAAGGAGTAAAAAATGCAAAATGGTAACAAAAATAGGAGTGAATTATGTACCAAAACAGAGAGCGAAATCCGCAGAGGGCGCGCATCGTTGAAAATGATATGGCAAATGGTGCCGATAGTAACACGGTTACTTATGTGGCTGTTGCATACAAAGATTATATTTTTCAAGGCTGGGCGTATGCTTATGACCTACCAAGTTTTATCAGCACAAATTCCTCAATGCGCCTCTCAAAAGAACAAGCCAACGGCAAGGTAGTGACTGCTGTATTTGTGTTTGCCTCGACTGTTCAAGGTAATATTAATAGCGAAACTAACAATTCAACTGACTTTTGGGAGTAGATATTCAATATGCTTTTGTGCGATAATTTAACCCATAAAAATCATAATTTTCATAAAATTTGAACAAACCACTTGACTTTTCGAGTGGTTTTGTTTATAATACTTGTAAAGTAGAAATACTTTACAGCGATTGCGAGGTGTAAATTGAAGGTTAGTCAACTTGTAAGAGCGGGTGTTTTACTTGATTTTTACGGCGGAGTCCTTACGGACAATCAAAGGCAAATTGCTAGTATGTATCTAAATTACAATGCTAGTCTTGCTGAAATTGCGGAGCAGACCAGTACAACTAGGCAGGCTGTGGGTGATTGCTTGCGTAGGACTCTTAAACGCCTCGAAGATTTGGAGCAAAGTTTGCATTTATATGAAAAATACGAGCAAATTTTAGACAAAATCGGGGTTGTAGCGCGTAAAATTGCGAGTGACAAGGACACACAAGACAAAATTGAGCGTGAGTTTACTCAACTTTTTAAGACTTTGGAGGATTAATTATGGCAATTTTTGAAGGCTTATCACAAAGATTAAATCACATTTTTAGCAAAATGACTCAACGCGGGAAGTTGACCGAACTGGAAATCAATCAAGCAATGCGCGAAATTCGTGTAGCCCTTTTGGAGGCTGATGTAAACTTTGCGGTTGCAAAAAAGTTTATCGCTGATGTAAGCGAAAAAGCCAAAGGTGAAGAGGTTATGAAGAGCCTTACTCCTGGGCAGCAAGTAATCAAAATTGTGCGTGATGAACTCATTGAATTAATGGGTAGCACGCAGGCAAAACTTGATTTTTCTGGCACTCCACCAACGGTCATTATGATGTGTGGTTTGCAGGGTGCTGGTAAGACTACACTTTGTGGTAAACTTGCTTCACTCTTGAAGAGTCAAGGCAAAAAAGTACTACTTGTTGCGTGCGATATTTACAGAAATGCCGCTATCGACCAACTAAAAATAGTGGGCAAAAGCGTAAATGTCGAGGTTTTTGAGCGCGGTGCACAAGACCCTGTCAAGACAGCCGTTCAAGGTATTGAACACGCAAAGCAACAAAATCTTGATGTGGTGATACTCGATACTGCTGGTAGATTGCACATTGATGAGCAAATGATGGAAGAACTGGAACGAATGAAAGCGACAGTCAAGCCAAATGAAATTTTGTTTACCATTGATGCAATGACTGGTCAAGATAGTGTCACTGTTGCAAAAGAATTTGATGAAAAACTTGACATTACGGGTATCGTTGTGACAAAACTTGATGGTGATACTCGTGGTGGTGTGGCGTTATCTGTAAAGGCAGTTACTGGCAAGCCTATCAAATTTTGTGGTGTGGGCGAAAAAATGGGCGATTTGGAGCCGTTTTATCCAGACCGTATGGCTAGCAGAATTTTGGGTATGGGCGATGTGCTTACGCTTATCGAAAAGGCACAAACCGCTGTTGATGAGCAAGAAATGCAACGCTTGCAAAAGTCTTTTAGAGAAAATAGTTTCACTTTACAAGATTATTTGCAACAAATCGAGAGCCTCAAAAAAATGGGCGACATCAACGCGCTTATGGATATGATTCCAGGGTTGCGTGGTAAAATGGGCAATGTCAAAGTTGATGAAAGTGAAATTGCCAAAAACAAAGCAATCATTCAATCAATGACGCCAGCCGAACGCTTTGACCCAGATATTATCAAGGCGGGACAAAAAAAGCGAATTGCAATGGGCAGTGGTACGACTATTCAAGAGGTGAACACTTTGCTCAAACAATTCAGCCAAAGCAAAGACCTTATGCGACAATATGGCGCAGGTAAGGGCAAAAAGAAGAAATTTCCGTTTTAATAACGAAAATTATATTTAATCAAATTTAAGGAGAAAATAACTATGGCAGTTAAAATTAGACTTGCTCGCTTAGGCGACAAAAAATCACCATTCTATCGTATGGTTGTTGCGGACTCTCGTTGCGCAAGAAACGGTAAATTTATCGAAAACTTGGGTACTTACGACCCACTCAAAAAGCCTTTTGAGTTGAAATTGAACAAGGAACGCGTTGCTTACTGGCTTTCTGTTGGTGCTACTCCTACTGAAACTGCACGCGAATTGTTGGTAAAAGATGGCTTGATGGAAGCAAAGGCTTATGTTGCTCCACGCGCTAAACAATTACCACCTGCACCAAAGGCTAAGGCTGAGGAAGAAAACGCAGAAACACCTGCTGAATAATTGAGAAAAGTTTTCAATTTGATTTGCATTAAGTCAATATTTGTTGTAAAATAAATTAAAGATTTTTCTTGTGTAGGGCGAGAGAATATTTCTCTCGTTTTTTGTTGGAGGAAACAATGGATATACAATTAGGGAAAGTGATTAAGCCACAAGGTATCAAGGGTGAACTAAAAGTCTTGCCTTTGACAAGTGCTGATTTTTTTAAGTCAATCGAGTTGGTAAAGATAAACGGCACTGAGTGCAAAATTCAATCGGCTAGTGTGCGTGAGGGGTTTGTTTATCTCAAACTTGATATTTGTGATGATAGAAATAAAGCGGAAACTCTACGCGATGCGGTGATTACTGCACCAAAGGAGGCTTTGCCCGATTTGGCTGAAGGGCAATACTATTATGATGATTTGATAGGTTGTCAAGTGTATCTTGATAATGGCGAATTCGTAGGCGAAGTCACTGATATTGAAAATTACGGTAATGCAGATATTTTTGATATTACCAAAGATTTTTCGACTACTCTTTGTCCATATATAAAAGATGTATTTACCAGTATAGATGTACATAGTAAAAAAATCACTGCAAATACTAAACGCTACAAAGAGGTGACAGAGTATGAAGATTGATATTTTGACCCTTTTCCCTGATAGTTTTGCGCCTCTTGCTGAAAGCATAATAGGCAAAGCGCGTGAGGCTCAAAAAATTACAGTCAATATTGTAAACATTCGCGATTTTTCTACGGACAAACACAAAAAATGTGATGACACTACATTCGGGGGCGGAGAGGGCTTGCTTATGACCCCGCAGCCTCTTTTTGATTGTATAGAGAGCGTGCTTGATGATGATGCATATGTGATTTACCTTTCACCAAAAGGTGATACATTTACGCAAAAAATGGCAAAAAGTTTGGTAAAACGCAACCACTTAGTGCTGATTTGTGGGCATTATGAAGGTATTGACCAAAGGGTAATTGATACATTTGTTGACCAAGAAATCAGTATAGGCGACTATGTGCTAACAGGAGGTGAATTGCCAGCAATGGTGCTTGTTGATGCAGTAGCAAGGCTTATTCCCAGCGTGTTGCACAATGAAAATTCAGCCGTTTGTGATACTTTTGAAAATAACTTGTTGGAATTTCCTCAATACACGCGCCCTGCGGAATTTAGAGGGCTAAAAGTGCCAGAAGTACTTTTGAGCGGTAATCACGGTGAAATTGCAAAATGGCGCAGGGAGCAAAGCGAATTGTTGACAAAAGCAAAACGCCCCGACTTGCTAGACAAAAAAGATTGATTTAACTAGGAGAGAAATATGAAGATACAGTGGTTTCCAGGGCATATGACAAAGGCCTTGCGTGAAATGGAGCAAAATGTAAAGTTGGTAGATTTGATAATCTATGTGCTAGATTCGCGTGCGCCGTATAGTTGTTTGAACCCACAATTTGAGCAAATTATCGGTAACAAACCTATTATTTTTGTGTTAAACAAAACCGATTTAGCCGATGATGAGCAAACAAAATTGTGGCAAAAATATTATAGTGGTGACAACCGCCTGGCCGTTTCTCTTGTGTCAACTATGTCAAATGCAAGTAAGGCTGTTGTAAATGGAATGGAAAAGTTGCTTGCCGACAAACTAGAACGCCTAAGGCAAAAAGGCGTAAGTATGCCGTTAAGAGCAATGGTTATAGGCGTGCCAAACTGCGGTAAAAGTACCTTAATCAATAATCTTTGTGGGAAATATAAAGCAATTACTGGGGATAGACCTAGTGTAACGCGTAGCACGCAATGGGTACGAATTGCTGGGCAGTTGGAAGTGTTAGATACACCTGGTACATTGTGGCCCTCTTTTGAAGATGACGATGTCGCTCACAACCTTGCGTATATAAATGCAATCAAAGATGATGTGCTTGACCCTAGCGAGTTGGTGCTTGATTTTATCGCAAAAATGCTATTTGATTACCCGCAACAATTTTTGGAAAGATATAATTTGCAATTTAATGAAGAATTTGCGCCAGTAGATTATTTGGGGCAAATTTGCGAAAACCGTAAGTTTATGATTCGTGGTGGCGAGTACGACTGGGAGAGAGGTGCGCGTGCCGTGCTTGATGATTTTAGAAAGGGTAGGCTAGGCAAAATCACCCTTGACCGTTACAAGGGAGAATAATTTTGGACAATTTTGATAGAATTGCGCTAGGTATCAATGGCGAGAAAATGGCTCAGAAATACCTCAAACAGCATAAATACAAGATTTTAGACACAAACTATCGTTGCAGTATCGGTGAAATTGATATTGTGGCTAAAAAAGATGATTTTATTGTATTTGTAGAGGTAAAGGCTAGAAAAACTGCCACATTTGGCTTGCCGTGTGAAGCGGTAGATGAGAGAAAACAGCACAAATTACAAACACTTGCAATGTATTACCTGCGAACAAAACGCTTGCTTGATATGCCAGTTTCGTTTGCTGTTGTAGAGGTGTTGGGAGATGAAATTAGGCTTATTGAAGATGCTTTTTGATTAAAAATTTTTGTCAATGTTTCAATTTAGTCAAATAAGTATAAAAATTTGCAAACTTTTTTAAAAAATTGTCAAATACTTATTGCCAAACATAAAAAATTATGTTATTATATATCTATGGCTTCGAGCGGTCCGCTGTGGGGTGCAAATGCACTTTGCCACAAGAACATTCGATTAATCTTGCAAGGAGGTATTAAGTCAGTATGAACATTATTGCAACACTAGAAAAAGAAGGCCTTAAAGAAAATGTTGCTGATTTCAACATCGGTGATACTGTAAAAGTATTTGTAAAAGTTGTTGAAGGCGACAAAGAGCGTATTCAGGCTTACGAAGGTGTAGTAATTGCGCGTAAGAACGGTAGTATTCGTGAAACTTTTACAGTTCGCCGTATTAGTTTCGGTGTCGGTGTTGAGAGAACATTCCCAATCCACTCACCAAGAATCGACCATGTAGAGGTTATCCGTAGAGGTAAAGTTCGCCGTGCAAAATTGTACTATGTCCGCAAACTTAGCGGTAAGCGTGCTAAAATTAAGGAATCTATCTAATGATTTATATAAGGACCTTTTAATTAAGGTTCTTTTTTGTTGCTTTCTGTGCGTAAAAAGTCGATTTTGTGTGTTTAGTTGTAAATTTAATCACAATTTTTGTTTAAAAATACCATTTAATTGCGATATATACGAGAATTTTTGATTATTTTACATTCTATGTCGAATGGCTAAAATTCGCTAAATTTTGTTTGTTTTTGGACAAGTTTTGTTATAAAATTTGGTTATCAAAAATAGGAGGAAAAAAGAAATGGATACACAAACAATTAGTATCAAGACTTTTGCAAAAAAGGCAAAACATAGATTAATCAGCGGGTACTGGGACAAAATTCGACAAGAGCGCGAGGACTATATCAAAAACAACTCAAACGAAAGCGAGCAAAAGATAAAAGATTTGTACGCTAGGCGTTTGATGCGTGATATTTATTGTGATGCACAAAATGAAAAAGATAATGAACTTTATAGAAAGGTGTGCAAAATGCTAAATCAAAATGCGTTTGCTTTTAATCCAATTAGTCAATTAATCGACCACAAAGAATACGACAATATGGATATCGAAGCGCGACAAAATTACATAATAAAATTAACGGACAAATATAACGAAATGCGCGAAAGATACGAGCGCGAACGACAAATGAAAATATGTCATTCTATCTAATAAACAAAGCCCGATTTGGTTGCCAAAATGGGCTTTTTTTGTTACAATATAGGTACGAAAGGGGAAAGTTTATGAGTATAGTAGATAATTTAAATGAAGAACAGCGTTTGCCAGTGCTACAAAGTGAGGGTGCGGTGCTTGTAACTGCGGGGGCTGGTAGTGGTAAGACTAGGTTGCTTACTCATAGAATTGCTTATTTGATTTTGGAAAAAGGCGTTTCGCCATACAATATTTTAGCAATTACTTTTACAAACAAGGCTTCAAACGAGATGAAAGAGCGTATCGCAAAAATGGTTGATTGCGGGGACCAAGTATGGGTAAGCACTTTTCACAGGCTTTGCGTATTGATTTTGCGTAGGTTTATTGATAGATTTGCAGGTTTTACGACAAACTTTACTATTTATGCTGATATGGAGAAAAATAGGCTCTTAAAGGAAGTTTACAAGCAGTTAAACATAGAAGATGATGAGGTGAAAAAGAGTATTGATTACCATATCTCAAATATCAAAAATAACAATGCAAATGTTGATGACTATACCGCAAATATTCAGGGTTTTGTCGATGGTGAAAAAGTAAAAAATGCATATAACTTGTACCAAAAAATGCTTAGACAAAACAATGCGTTAGACTTTGATGACTTGTTGGTGTTTACATATAAATTATTGCACGAAAATCAAGAGGTTCGCGAGTATTATCAAGACAAATTTAGGTACATTCATGTAGATGAATTTCAAGACACAAACACAATTCAATATGAGATAGTGCGAATACTTGCGGGCAAGTGGGGTAATATTTTAGTTGTTGGTGATGAGGACCAGTGTATATATGGTTGGCGCGGTGCAAATATCGGCAATATTATCAATTTTAAACAAGATTTCAAAGATGCAAAAATATTTAAGTTGGAGCAAAATTATCGTTCTACTAAAAATATTTTGCAAGTTGCAAATAGAGTGATTGATAACAATTCTCAGAGGTTAAAAAAGACACTTTGGACTGAAAATGAGCAAGGTAAAAATGTCAACTGTTTTGTGGGCGAAAGTGACAGAGATGAGGCTGACTATGTAGCAAAAACTATTCGCGATTTAGTAAGGAACGGCGATTATTCTTACTCTGATTTTGCAATTCTAATGAGGCTGAACGCTCCTTCGCGTTTATTTGAAGAATATTTGCTAAACTACAACTTGCCATACAAGATGCTAGGCGGTTTTAGGTTCTTTGAGCGTGTGGAAATTAAAGGCGTAGTGGGCTACATTAGAGCAATCGTTAACCCGCGCGACAATGATAGTATTTTGCGAATAATCAACTATCCAAAACGCGGTATAGGTGATAGTACAGTTGAGCAAGTTAAGCAATTTGCAAACGGCGGTAGTTTATTAAAAGTTATCTTAGAGTTAGACAAGTATGCCTTTACTCCCGCGGTAAGCAAAAAGTTGCAGTTATTCCGCGACTTGTATCTTGATTTAAAGACTAAGGCTGATGGTTTAGGTATTACCGAATTTGCGCAATATTTAGTAGAGCGTGCTGGGTTTAAGACTGCTTTTGAAGGTGGTAGTGATGAGGAGGTAAACAAACTTCAAAATATCGCTGAGTTTGTCAATTCCGTAAAGGAATTTGAGCAGAACAACCCAAACTGCACTTTGGCTGAATATCTGGAATCTATCACGCTTGTAAGCGATATTGACTCAGTCGATGAAAACGATGACAATATCTTGATTTCTACTGTCCACGCGGTAAAAGGGCTAGAATTTAGAGTGGTATTTGTGACTGCGCTTGAAGAAGGAATTTTCCCTATCAATCGAGGTGGTGAACGCCCTAGTGATATTGAGGAAGAACGCAGACTTTGCTATGTGGCAGTAACGCGTGCGCGCGAAGATTTGTATTTGACTAGAAGCAAGCGAAGATATATGTACAACGAAGTGAAGTATCAAGACCCTAGCAGATTTTTAAAAGAAATGGGCTTTGCTGAGGTAAAAACACAAAATACAAAACCTGTATTTACAAGTAATATTAGTAGCAGTTATGCGCCAAAACCTAAGACAACTGCAAGTATCAATACTTTACTAAACAACCGTGTAAAAGAGCAGAAAAAGGACTATTCTCAATTTGCAAAAGGTACGCAAGTTTTGCACCCTAAATTTGGACTAGGTGTGATTACAAATGATAGTATGCTTTCATCAAACCGTATGATTACTATTGATTTTGGAAATATCGGTAGCAAGACTTTGAGTGTAGATTATGCGCCTTTGCAAATTCTTAAAAGGAAATAAAAATGGAACAAAAAGTTAAGGAAAGAATAGAACAGTTAGTCGCTGACCTAAACAAATACAACTATTATTACCATGTGCTAGATTCACCTATAATTGCCGATAAAGATTATGACAAGTTGTATTATACGCTTGTAGATTTAGAAAAGGAAACTGGTTATATTTTGCCTGATAGCCCTACTCAAAGAGTAGGTGATATGACTAGCGAAAAGTTTGAAAAACACACGCACGAAGCGCAACTTTATAGTCTTGACAAAGCACAGACTCGTGGTGAACTTGATGACTTTGTTACAAAAGTAAAAGCAAATTATCCTGATACAGAATTTACGCTAGAATACAAATTTGATGGCTTGCGTTTGGCGCTCACCTATGAAAATGGTATTTTAGTGCAAGGGGCAACGCGTGGTAATGGGCTTATCGGTGAAGATGTAACCGCGCAAGTAAAGACTATTCGCAGTGTGCCACTTTCTATTCCTTTTAAAGAACATATCGTGGTCGAGGGCGAAGGAATAATGCTACTGAGCGAACTAAACGCTTACAACAAAACAACTGATGGACCATTGAAAAACGCAAGAAATGCAGTGGCTGGCGCTATTAGAAACCTTGACCCAAAAGTAACCGCAAGTAGAAATCTTGATTTTTTTGCCTATGGAATACCAGTGATTAAAGGCAAAAAATTTAGCACGCAAACCGAATTGCGACAATTTTTGATTGATAATAGATTCTTGGTAGGCGACTTTTACGAAGTAAGAAAAACTACCGATGAAATTATGGAAGTTATCAACGAAATTGATAAAAAACGCGAAGTCATCGATGTGCTGATTGATGGGGTGGTTATCAAGATAAACGATATGCACACGCGTGAGGAATTGGGCTTTACTATTCGTTTTCCTAAGTGGGCGATTGCATATAAATTTGAAGCATTAGAGGTGACTACTTATATTCGCGATGTAATTTGGCAAGTAGGCAGAACGGGCAAGATGACCCCATTAGCAAAACTCGACCCCGTAGATATTGCGGGCGCTACTATTTCGCGTGCGACACTCAACAACTGGGACGATATTTTGCGTAAAAAAGTTAAGATAAACAGTCTAGTATTTTTGCGTAGAAGTAACGAAGTAATACCAGAAATACTGGGGCTTGCGCAAGATTTTCCAGACTCAAAACCTATCGAAAAAATCAAGTTTTGCCCTAGTTGTGGAGCCGAACTTGTAAATAACGGCGTAAATTTGTTTTGTCCAAATAAAGATAATTGCGCTGGTCAATTAAAGGAAAGAATAATCCACTTCTGCTCGCGTGATGCAATGAATATTGAGGGAGTGCGCGACAAGTCGATTGATTTATTTTACGATAAATTAGGCGTGCGTACGGTAGATGATTTGTACAAATTGAAAGCGGAAGATTTGGAAGGATTAGAAAAGTACAAAGATAAAAAAATTAACAACTTACTTGCAAGTCTAGAAAAGAGTAAAAATATAGATTTTGCAAACTTTATATTTGCGCTAGGTATTGCAAATGTAGGTAAAAAAACTGCCAAGGACCTAGCAAAACATTTCGCTGATTTTGAGAGTTTATCAAAGGCAACTGTACACGATTTAAGTAATATTCGCGATATAGGTGAAATCGTTGCGCAGTCGATAGTGGATTATTTTGCATATCCAAAAAATCAAGAGGTTATACAAAACTTGTTTGATAGTGGTGTCAAGATAAAATACAACAAGGTGTCCGCAAGCGCAAAATTTAATGGAAAGACATTTGTATTGACTGGCACACTACCGCATTTGACAAGAAATGAAGCGACAAAGTTAATCGAGGAAAACGGCGGGAATGTGGCTAGTTCGGTGAGTAAACAAACTGATTTTGTTTTGGCTGGCGAAAGTGCGGGTAGCAAATATGAAAAAGCAAAGTTGTTGGGTATCAAAATCATTGATGAAGATGAATTTTTGTCTATACTAAATAATTGACAGCAAGGCACTTTCGTGATATATTGTAAGTATTAAATTAAGGGAAGGAATAAATGAATATTACCATAGATGATGTAAAAAAACTTGCCAAACTTTCTAGACTGGAGTTTAGCGAGCAAGAAACTGAACAATTCGTAGAGGAATTGAGTGCAACACTTGCGCAAGTGGAGGCAATAAACAAGGTCGATGTGTCGGGTGTAGATTTGCTAGAAAAAACAGTTAACGCTGATACCGAATTGCGTGCTGATGTGATAAAACCTAGTTTGGAAACTAGCGAGATTGTGGCAAATGCTCCAGAATCTCAGGACGGTGCCTTTTTGGTGCCTATTACGGTTGCGGAGGAATAGAATGGATTTTTTAGATTGTAGTATGAGTGAAGTGCTTGAATATTTAAATTCAGGTAAAGTGACTTCGCAAGAATTGGTAAAATTATGTTTTGAAAAAATTGCACAAACCAGTGACTTAAATGCTTTAAATTCTACCTATTTTGATATGGCTATGGAGCAAGCAAAAAAAGTTGATTTAGCAAGGCAAAATGGCGAAAAATTAGGCTCGCTTGCGGGTGTGCCTATTGTGCTAAAAGATAACATTAATTTTAAGGGTACAAAGACAACTTGCGCTAGTAAATTTTTGGAGAATTTTGTTTCTCCATACAACGCAACTGTTGCGCAAAAACTCTACGATGCTGGTGCAATAGTAATTGCAAAGGCCAATATGGACGAGTTTGCTATGGGTAGTAGTAACGAAAATTCTGCTTTTGGTGCGGTAAAAAATCCAGTAGATACAACCCGTGTACCAGGGGGAAGTAGTGGCGGTAGTGCTGCAACTGTTGCAAGTAAGCAATGTTTTGCAAGTTTAGGTACGGATACTGGTGGTTCAATTCGCGAGCCTAGTAGTTTTTGTGGAGTGGTAGGAATAAAACCTACTTATGGCAGAGTATCGCGTTTTGGAGTAGTTGCCTTTGCTAGTTCTTTGGACCAAGTAGGGCCTCTTACTAGAACGGTGCGCGACAACGCAATGATGTTGAATGTTATCGCTGGTAGAGATGAAATGGATATGACTTCTTCTACTGAAATCGTACCAGACTTTACCGCGCAACTTAATGCTGGAATTAAAGGAATGAAAATAGGTATTGCCAAACAATTCTTTACCGATGATTTGAGTAATGAAGTTAGAAATGCCCTAAATAGTGCTTTGGAGTGGTATAAGTCACAAGGTGCTGAACTTATTGAGGTAGATTTACCTAGTCTTGATACAGCACTTGCAGTTTACTATATTATTTCTTCCGCTGAGGCAGCAAGTAACCTTGCTCGCTTCGATGGCGTAAAATATGGCAAGCGTGCAGAAAATTACACTGATGTAGTTGACTTATACTTTAAATCTCGTACGCAAGGTTTTGGTAAAGAGGTAAAGCGCCGTATAATGCTGGGCAACTATGTGTTGAGTAGTGGGTATTATGATGCGTTCTATCGTAAGGCAAAACGCGTGCAAAAAGTGATACGCAATGAGTTTGCAACTGCGCTTAGCAAATGTGATGTATTAATTAGCCCAACAACAGCAACTCCTGCCTTTAAGTTGGGTGAAAAATCAAATGACCATGTAGCAATGTATTTAACAGATATATTCACTGTGCCAATTAATATTGCGGGTGTGCCAGCATTGAGTATGCCTTGCGGAAAGACGCAAGAAGGTTTGCCTATCGGTATGCAAATTATAGGTAAGCATTTTGATGAACAAACTATATATAGAGTGGCAAACGCCTTTGAACAAGCACATAAGGAGATGAAATAATGAGTGAATACAAAACAGTAATAGGGCTAGAGGTACATAGCGAGTTAAACACAAACACAAAGTGCTTCTGTGCTTGTAAAAACGAATTTGGTGATAAGCCTAATACAAATTGTTGTCCTGTGTGTACTGCTATGCCAGGGGCTTTGCCCGTATTAAACAGAGATGCTGTGGAAAAGGCGATACTTATGGGGTTGGCTGTTGGTTGTAAGATTAACAACTATTCAGTCTTTGAGAGAAAAAACTATTTTTACCCAGACTTATGTAAGGCGTACCAAATTTCTCAATTAGAATATCCACTTTGCCTCGGGGGCGGATTGGAGATTGAGGTTGATGGTAAAAAGAAATTTATCCGTTTAAACCGTATTCACCTTGAAGAAGATGCTGGAAAGTTAATTCACGACAATGCAGGTACAATGGTTGACTACAATCGTGGTGGTGTGCCTTTGATTGAAATCGTTTCTGAGCCTGATATGAATAGCGCAGAAGAAGCGGTTGCGTATTTGCAAAAATTGCGTAGCACTTTGCTTTATGTTGGTGTTAGTGACTGCAAAATGCAAGAAGGCAGTATTCGTTTTGATGTAAATATTTCAGTTAACAAAGAGGGCGAACCTTTGGGTACCCGTACCGAACTTAAAAATCTCAATTCATTTAGAGCAGTTTTACACGCAATTAGATATGAATCAAACAGACAAATTGAAGAACTAGAAGCGGGCAGAAAAATTGTGCAAGAAACTAGGCGTTGGGACGATGAAAAGGGTAAGACATACTCAATGCGTTCCAAAGAAGATAGTCAAGATTACCGTTATTTCCCAGACCCAGACCTCATACCTTTGGAGGTTTCACCAGAGTATATCGAACGCATTAGAGGCAAACTTCCTAAACTTGCGCACGAACGCAAGGAAATTTATAGCAAATTAGGCTTAACTGAGCAAGATGCAGAACTTTTGACACAAGAGCGCAGTTTTGCTGATTTCTTTGAAGATGTATTAAAAGAATTTAACGAGCCTAAATTTGTTTGCAACTGGATTACGGCTGAGGTGTTTAAGAAATTAAATGCAACCGAAGATGAAGAAAAAGTGATAAAAGTAAGTGCTACGAACCTTGCCAAAATGCTACAAATGTACAAGCAGGGCGAGATTAACCAAGCGGGCGCAAGAAAGATTTTTGATATTATTTGGGAACAAGATGCCGACCCTAAGCAGTTGGTGGAGGAATTAGGCTTAAAGCAAATGAACGACACTGGTGCATTGAAAGAAGTATTGCAAAAAATAGTTGATGCAAACCCAAAAGCAGTGAAAGAATTGAGCGAGGGCAACGAAAAAACTATGGCTTTCTTTGTTGGGCAAGCGATGCGTGCTACACAAGGTAAGGCAAACCCAAAAATGGTTGCCGACATCGTAAAAGAATTGATTAAATAGGAGAATATTATGGAAAACGAAAAAGATTATGTAATGATGGAGCCACCTATTGATGAGTTGACTCAAAAGGTAGGAAATAAGTTTTTGCTTACTTGCTTAGTTGCAAAGCGTGCAAAGGCATTGAACAATGAATATTTAATGGGCGAGCCAAATGACAAAGACCCAAAAGTGATTGCTATTGCTGCAGAAGAAGTATTTGAAGGAAAAGTAGTTCCAAACGAAAATAAACTTGACTAAGAGGTTATATGATAGCCGAAGTTATCGTTGATGTTGCGAATGAGCAAGTTGATAAAGTTTTTGATTATATAGCAAGAGATGATACGCGCGTGGGCGAAAGAGTGACCGTTCCTTTTGGTAAGAGATATATTGAAGGATATGTTTTGCGACTAAAAGAAACTAGCGATTGTCCACCAAATTTACTCAAAACACTCGGACAGGCAAAGGATGATTATCCCGTAATTTTGTCCGAGTTTTTGGCTTTAAATGAGAAAATGCGAAAAACATTTCATTTGCGAAATGTGGATTGTATGCGCTTGTTTATTCCTACGCAGTTGCGTAATGGTAAAGCAAAGCCATTGTATGTAAATTTTGTGGAATTGACCGAAAAATTTGATGATAGAGAACTGCTTGCTGGTACTCGCAAAAACGCTACAAAGCAAATCGAATTAATCAAATGCTTGCACCCAGACAAACTTTATGCAAGGACAGAGTTAAATAAAAATTATGGTTCTAGCAATGTAGAAAAGTTGCTTAATTTAGGCGTGATTAGACAAGTTACAAGTGCCGTAAGGCGTGCGCCTAGCACGATTCAAAAGGAAGACAAACAAGTAACACTGACACCCGCGCAAGATAAGGTAGTAAATGAAATTTTGGCGCAACGCGACAAAGTACATTTATTATTTGGTGTAACGGGTTCTGGTAAAACTGAGGTCTATATGCGAATTATAGCGCAAGTGTTGAGTGAAGGCAAAACTGCTATTTTGCTCGTGCCTGAAATCTCACTTACACCGCAAGTTTTGTCCACATTTACTGCTAGATTTGGTGATAGTGTTGCAATACTACATAGTGGGCTTAGCGATGGCGAAAGATTTGATGAATGGCAGAGATTGCGCACTGGGCAAGCACGCATTGCAATAGGTGCAAGAAGTGCGATTTTTGCTCCACTAGAAAATATCGGTGCGATTATCTTAGATGAGGAACACGACCCTAGTTACAAAGCGGAATCAAACCCGCGATATATTACTCACGATGTGGCTTCATTTCGAGCAGAATACAACCATTGCCCAGTGATTTTGGGGAGTGCAACACCTAGCCTTGATTCGTTTTACAAGGCTCAAAATGGAGAAATTTTACTACATACTTTGCCAAATCGTGCTAATGCGAAGCCTATGCCTCATATTTCTGTTGTAAATATGTGCGATGAGATGCGCAATGGCAATAGTGGAATTTTTAGTGCGCAACTGATGAGCGAACTAGAAAATTGTGTCGCTGAAAAAAACCAAGCAATGCTTTTTATAAATAGGCGCGGGTTTAGTAGTTATATGATTTGTAGGGAATGTGGTTATGTGGCAAAATGTGAAGATTGTGATGTTTCACTCGTTTATCACAAAGAGGACAATTTGCTAAAATGCCATTATTGCAATCGTAGATACAAGGCGCTCACAAATTGCCCCGCGTGCGGGAGTGGGTATATTCGTATGGGTGCAATGGGTACGCAAAAAGTTGTGGAAGAATTGCAAAATCACTTTCCAAATGTAAAAATTCTGCGTATGGACTTTGACACAACAAAGAATAAAAATTCATTAAACGAATTGCTAGAAACTTTTGGCAAAACGAAACCATGCATACTTGTTGGCACTCAAATGATAGCAAAAGGTCACGATTTTCCTGCGGTTACTTTGGTAGGAATAATGAATGCAGATATGAGTTTACATTTTAGTGATTTTCGCTCAACCGAGCGTACTTATCAGTTGATTACGCAAGTTGCTGGTAGGGCTGGTAGGGCTGAAAAAGAGGGGAAAGTTATTTTGCAGACCTATACCCCAAAACATTATGTATATCGTTTTGCTTCAAATTATGACTATTTAGGATTTTACGAAAAGGAAATAAACTTGCGCGAAGTGGCTAAATTTCCGCCTTTTTCAAAGATAATCAGGGTATTGATTACTAGTGAGGACAAAGATGAGGCGCGTGCTACTACTGCAAGACTTTACTCTCAAATTCACGACTATTTTTTAGCGCATAGGGAACAATTTTTATATTGTGAGGCAATGGCTTCGCCCGTATCACGAATCGAGAAAAAATTTAGATTTCAAATTTTATGTAGATTTACGCTAGATACCGAACCCGAAATTACGGATTTTATCTACAATACAGTGAGCGAAGATAAGCACCCAAAATCGCTAGTTTTTGTAGAAACAAACCCTAGCAATATGTCTTAAATG
>CAVBHV010000006.1:0-18976 GCA_963595385.1 bacterium | reverse complement strand
AAATTTGAAAAAAGCGGTTAAAATAATTGACTTGACTGCCGTTTTATATTATAATGACAAGTAACTACAAGGAGTTTACTTAATGAATAAGGCTACATCAATTAAACGATTTATTTTTATTGGTATATTTTTAATTATCGGTATTATCTTGGCATTCGGTCAATTTAATATCCCTGGTACAAATTATACTTACAATGGTTTTGCAAATTCAATCAAACTTGGTCTAGACTTGAAGGGCGGAGTGCTAGCAGTTTACGAGGCTTCTAGCTTAAAAGAGGACGATGATGCTGATTTTGACCAAAAGTTGATTGCTACAAAACAGCGTGTTTCCGACCTAATTACAAAAGAGTACACTGAGGCTGTTATTTCAATTCAACAAGGCAACCGTATCCGCGTGGAAGTGCCTGATGTTTCCGACCCTGAGGAGATTTTTGACTTGATAGGTAAGCCTGCTTCTTTGGAATTTAAAAAGGAAAATAGTGCTACCGCTGAGGCTGTATTGACTGGTCAAAACATAAAATCAGTACAAGCGGGTCAGCAACAAAATTCTTCTGGACAACTTGAATACGGTGTTTCTATCACTTTTGATGCTGAGGGTGCGCAAAAATTCTTTGAATTGACTACAGAGCAACAAGGCAAATCAATTTATATCTTTAAAAATGGCGAATTATTTTCTGCTCCAACCGTAAATAGTGCTATTGCGGGTGGTACAACCTTTATCTCTGGTAGTATGGACGACTATCAAGCAGCAGAGGACTTTGCATTGCAAATTTTAAGTGGTACTTTCTCTGTAAATCTTACACTTTTGGAAAATACAGTAGTTAGTGCGACTTTGGGTGACAATGCTTTACTTTACGGCTTGATTGCTGGTGCTGTTGCATTAGTTTTAATCTTTACATTTATGATTTGGCGCTACCGTATGATGGGCGTAATGGCTTGTATTGCATTGTGTTTCTACACTATTTTGATGCTATTCTTCTTGCAAGCAATTCCGCTTGTTCAGTTGACTTTGGCTGGTATCGCGGGTATTATCTTGTCTATTGGTATGGCGATTGACGGTAATATCATAATTTTCGAGCGTATCAAAGAAGAATACGCATCAGGTAAGCGTATAGCGCCTTCTATGCGTGCTGGTTTTAAACGCGCTTTGCCTGCAATTTTGGACTCAAACATTACTACAATCGTAGTTGCACTTGTGCTTGCGTTGTTGGGTACTGGTTCTATCCAAGGTTTCGCAATCACATTGCTTATCGGTGTGGTTTTGAGTATGTTCTCATCTATTATTATTACTCGTGGATTGTTAAATCTCTATTATCCACTCAATATGACAGATGCCAAAAAGTATAGTTTGAGAAGGGAGGATAATGTAAATGAACTCGCATAACAAGTATGAAGAAGCCAAGAAAAATTTTACCCCTTCAAAATGGAGTAAGTACTTTTGGGCGTTTAGTTTGACCGTAATTTTAGTCGGTATAATTGTGTTCGCTTGTAAAGGCTTTAATCTCGGTATGGACTTTACTGGTGGTAATATCATTAAAGTGCAAACCAACACTGATATAACTACCGCTGAATATGATGCTATCAAAAATAAGGCAAACGAAGTTTTGACTGCAAATGGTCTAAGAGTTTCGCTTATTCAAACTGAGGGTGAAAGCGGTGAAAAGGCTATTTCTATTCAGTACCAAAACAAAGCTGGTGCTACTGATAGTGAAATGAGCGAAATTAACGATACTGTTGCTACTGCTTTGCGTGAGGCTTTCCCTGATTATACCATTGTAAATGCTGAGTCAAAAAGTGCTACCGCAAGTAGTGAATTGTTGACAAACGCTTTACTTGCTGTGGTAATTGCGCTTATATTCATAATGATTTATATTGCGTTTAGGTTTGAGTTTTTGAGTGGTGTCGCTGCGCTTATCACTTTGTTCCACGATGTATTGATTATGTGTGCTGTGACTTGTATATGCCAAATTGAAATCAACAGCGCATTTGTAGCTGCAATTATTACTGTGCTTGGTTACTCAATTAACAACACTATTATCATTTTTGATAGGGTGCGTGAGAATATGCGCAAACCTAGTCTTGACTCGCTTAGCAATAGGGAAATTGCGGACTTGTCCGTAAGGCAAACTCTAAACAGAACTATCAATACTTCCGTAACTACTATTGCATCTATCTTTATGTTGGCTTGCATAGGCGTGCCACAAATGCGTGAATTTGTAATTCCTATTTTGATTGGTTTGCTTGCTGGTACTTATGCATCAATCTTTATTTCTGCGCCTCTATGGACCGCTATGATGTCAAAGTCTAAGCACAATCTTAGACAAAAGGCAAAAGAAAAAGAGGCAAAGGCGAAAAGCGAAGAGAATACTGTTGACGCAGTCGCTACACCTGTTGAAGAATAAAAAATTGCCTTCCTTATTTAGGAAGGTTTTTTTAAAGGATATACTATGGAATTTAGGAAAATTGTAAATTTAAACAATACTTTAACTGCAAATGAAATAGAAAAAAAGTTTAAGGTTTCGCACGATGTGGCTGAAATCTTGCTTTTGCGTGGTTTCAATACTTGCGAAAGTATAGAAAAATTTTTGAACCCGCAAATATGTGATATGTACGACCCATTCCTTTTTAATGAAATGGATACAGTCGTTGCGCGCATAAAAAAAGCAATCACTAATAACGAAAAAGTGTTGATTTTTGGTGACTATGATGTAGATGGTATCACCAGTACTTATATTTTGCTTGATTATTTCAAAAAAGTTGGGCTAAATTGCGACACTTTTTTACCGAATAGGTATTCGGACGGTTACGGGCTTACGCACGATGCGGTTGATTATGTGATAAAGCAATTTCAGCCAAATCTTATCATAACTGTTGACTGTGGTATCAGTGGGTATGAGGAAATTGAGTATATCAAAGGTTTCGGTATTGATGTAATTGTGACTGACCACCACGATTGCCCAGAGGTTTTGCCTAAATGCCCTATAATTGATGCAAAATTACCAAATCAAAGGTATCCTTTTAGAGAACTTTGCGGGGCTGGGGTTGCGCTAAAATTGGTAGAGGCTTTGGCTGGGCGCGATACGGCATTGAAATATTTGCCTGTGTGCGCGATTGCTACTGTTTCGGACATTGTGCCTCTTGTCGATGAAAATCGAATTATCGTAAAGTTGGGGTTAGATAAGCCACTTAGTGCATATCCTGACGGAATTGTTGCATTAGCAAAAGAATTGAAATTAGGGTCAAAACTTACGAGTCAAGAAGTTAGTTTTAAACTCGCACCAAAACTAAACGCCGCAGGTAGAATGGGTGATGCAAATCATAGCCTAAAACTATATGTTGAAAAAGACAAAAATGAAATTCGCAAATTAATTACTCAATTACTTGTTTACAATACAGATAGGCAAGAATTGTGCAATGTTGTGTACGCTGACTGCATCAACGAACTTAAAAAAGTAAATTTATCCGACCAAAAAGTGATTGTGCTTGCTAAGAAAAATTGGAGTATAGGTATATTGGGAATTGTTGCTGCACGCATTGCTGAGGAGTACAATAGACCTGCATTTTTGCTCGGTGAAGAAGGTGGGTTTTTTAAAGGTTCTTGCCGTAGTATCGAGGGTATGAATATTCATAATTTGCTTACTCAGTTGAGTGATATTTTGACAAGTTTTGGTGGGCATACGATGGCTGCTGGAATGACTATTGCTGAGGACAAATTAGATGAGTTTAGGACTAGATTAAATAAAATTGTCGAGCAAGAGTACCCTGAGGAATTTTTTGCGCCTTATTATCAATATGATTTAGATATAAACGCAGATGAAATTTCTATCGACAGGTTAAAGCGTTTGGAAATTTTGGAGCCTTACGGTTGCCAAAACCCTACACCTATTTTTAGGCTTGAATTTGAAAAGTGTTCAGTAACTCCTATGAAAAACAACCCAAATCATTTGACGATTCAACTTCCGCAGGTAAATTTACTTGCGTTTAACAGTGCGGAATACTTTAATCTTGCTAGCCAAAGTAGCAAAAAAGAGTGTTTAGCGGAATTGTGGGTTGATGTGTTTAGGGGAAACAGCAGTTGTAAAGGTATCATCAAGCGCTTGCAGTTGGAGGCTTCGCCAAATGTGGGCGCTGAGCGAATTGGTGGGGAATATATCAAGCAACTTGCTTTGAGTTCGCAAGGTATTAAGCCAAAGTACACATCATACAAAAAACACGAACTTTTGCATTTGTTAAAAGAGAGTAAAAGTAGCATATATGGTACTTTGATTATTGCAAATACATTGCAAAGTTACAAAGATTTTGTAGATAATTTTGCAAAAGATTTTAAAATAATTTGTTATGAATACTTAACCATTACAAATAACAACGGCTACAATACACTATGCCTTTGCCCATCGCTTGACAATGATTTTAAGAATTACAATCGTATAATTTTACTTGATAGCGTGCTAGATGAGGCATATATTGTGAATTTCAACTTAAATAGTACGGCTACTATTTATTTGCCAAACGCAACTCCATTTTTGTATTCGCCTTTTGCAAATTTGGACATATCGCGTAAGACTTTTGGTGAATATTTTAATATTATAAAAAAAGCAAGTAAAATGTGTCAAGTGGCGTTTGATGATTATAATTATTACAACAAATTAAAACGCACTCAGCACAATATCAATTATGTGCAGTTTGTGTGTTGTGTGGCGACTTTTGAACAGTTGGGGCTACTGGAAGTGAACAATGAAGTGGGGAATTATTTTATCACAATGAAAAGTTCTAATCCTACTCAACTTACGCAGTCGCACTTTTACAACAAACTTGAATTAATTATGAAATCATATTAATGAGGAAAAAATGACAAGATTGAGAATACCCAAAGTTATGCCAAAACCAAAAGATTTTTCAAAAATACCTTGGTCAGAGGAGTTTCGCAGTAAATTCCCAACGCACGCAGTAGAAAAATATCTCGATAATGGTATTGCGGAAGAAGATTTGCGCGATTTTTTGTTCGCTGAAAAACATTTAGATTTTCGTAAGTCGTTGGTGTTGGTAGAGGCTTTGAAAAATGAGCGCGGTATCGTGCGCAACGATAATGAAATTTTGTTGACAATCAATTTGCCTTTTTGTGAATGGCGTTGTGTAAATTGTAAACGAACAATGTACCAAAGAAGTAAATGTACTGATGCATTTATGTATTATTTTGATGCCTTGATGAAAGAAATTCAATACACGCGTGAGATAATCAAGAAAAAGTGCTATCTTGTAAAAGCGGTGTGTTTTACGGGTAACTTGCTTGCCCTCGATGAGACAGAAATTGCAAAAATTTTGGAGGCTTGCACTTATACTTTGAGTGAAATTTGTGTTGAACTTGGCAACCCTAAATTTATCACAAAGTCAAAACTTGAGATTCTTAAAAAATATAATGTTAATAGAATAATTGTAAACGCACTTACTTTTAATACAGTGTCATTGAGAAAGTTGTGTAGAAGATACGAATTTAAAGATATTTATGAGCATTACAAATTGATAGCCGAGTTAGGCTTTGATTTGAGTATTGAGTTGGGTGTCGGTGTTCAAAATGAGCACGAAATTCAGTTAGGCAGAAATATTCAGTTAGCGATTGAGTTGGGGGCGAGTTGTATTGATTTTTATTCGAGATACTGCCCATATAGTGTAGATAATAATGAACTGACTGATATAAAAGCCATTTGCGAGCAACGAAAATTACTGGAATTTGTAAATGAAACGATGCAAAAACACGGGTATGTGCCTTACTTTTTGTACTGTACAGAAGTAGAAAATGGTTGTTTTGAAAATATTGGTTATTGTTTGCCAAACAAGCGTTGTAAATATATGGAGGACTTGCGCGAAGAGATTTCGACAACTATTGGTTGTGGTACTGATGCAAAAACTACCATTGTGAATAATCTACGCCACACACGCAAAAGTATGACAAATACATATGATTTAGGGCAGTATGTCTTTGGTATTGAGCAAGTTTTGGACAAAAAGCAAAAGTTTTTTGAGCAAAAATCTTTACAAAATGACTAAGTTATGATACAATGAAAAAGTACCTTTATCACAGTTTTACGGTTTAACTCCGCGTTTTACTTTGATTTGGGCAAATTTTATAAAGGAGAACGAATAATGAACAAGCAAGAAATTATCGCTAAGTTCGGTAGAAAAGAGGGTGACACTGGTTCACCAGAAGTGCAAATCGCTTTGTTGACTGCTCGTATTACTGCATTGACCGAGCACTTGAAGGCGCACCCAAAAGACAACCACACACGCCGTGGTTTGCTTAAACTTGTTGGTAAGCGTAAAGGTTTGTTAAACTACCTTGAAAAGACCGACCTTGAAAAGTTTAGAGCATTGAAAAACGAACTTGGTATTCGTTAAAACAGAAAGCGAGATTTACTCGCTTTTTTGTTTTTTGCCTCTATTTTATGGTAAAATATCTTTCTATATGATATAATTAGGATATGGAAAATACTTTATTTATTGATGCGCACGCGCATTTATTTGAAGAAAAAATTAATAAAAATCTTATTGATTTAAGCGGTGTGGTAGGGGTAATTGTTTCAGCGTATAAGCGAGATAATTTGCGCACTGTATTAGATTTTTGTGCCACAAATAGCAAATATTTTTGCACTTTGGGTATTCATCCTGAATTTGCGAATGAATATGACCTATCAGTACAAAATATGATTGAGTTAGAGGCAAAAAATATAGTGGCAATAGGTGAAATTGGGCTTGATATTACTTATTCAATGCCATATGCTACACAGATTAGCGTTCTTTTGGCGCAACTTGATTTGGCAGAAAGACTTGATTTACCGATTGTGGTACATTTGCGCAAAAAGCAGGATTTTGTTACTTTTTTTGATTATCTCAAAGGGCGAAAATTGCGAGGTATGTTACATTGCTTTAATGGTGATAATGAAGATTTAGCACGCGCATTAGATTTGGGGCTATATATTTCATTTGCGGGAAATATAACTTACAAAGGCAATGAAAATTTGAGAAAAATAGCAAAAAATGTGCCATTTTCTAGGCTCTTAATTGAAACTGATTGCCCGAGTATGTTGCCAGCGCAATTTAGGCGACAAGGGGTAAATTTACCTCAAAATGTGCAATTTGTTGCAGAACGACTAGCAGATATTTTTGGTGTAGATATATTACAAATAGCAAATGTTACAAAAGAAAATGCGAAAAATTTATTCAATTTGCAAATGGAGCAAAAATGAACGAATTTCAAAGATTAGAGTTGCAAATAGGACACGAAAATTTGCAAAAATTACATTCCGCGCGAGTAGCGATTTTTGGGCTTGGCGGAGTCGGGGGATTTGTTGCGGAGAGTTTGGCAAGAAGTGGAGTAGGTAATTTCACCATAGTAGATAAAGATGTTGTAGATATTACAAATATAAATAGGCAAATTATTGCAACTCATTCATCAATAGGCAAACCAAAAGTTGAGGTATTTAAAGACAGAATTTTAGATATTAATCCAAATGCAAAAGTAACGGAAATTCAAGCGTATTTTGGAAAAGATGATATAGACTTAGATTTTCAGCAATTTGATTATGTAATTGATGCGGTCGATGATATTAATGCAAAAATTGAAATAATTAAGCAAGCAAAATTAAGTAATGTGCAAGTAATATCTGCTATGGGTGCGGGAAATAAATTTGACCCGTTGAGGTTGCGAATTTGTGATATTTCTATGACAAATACTTGTCCGCTTGCAAAAATTATGCGGCAAAAATTGCAAGAATTGGGATTAAGCGGGGTAAAATGTGTTTTTTCGACTGAAAAACCTATCAAAATTCAAGAAAAAACTATTTCTAGCAATGCCTTTGTTCCTAGTGTCGCTGGTATTTTGATTGCGCGAGAAGTTGTGTTTGACCTCATAAAATAACTATTTACTTTTTGACCTTATGGTGGTATAATTAATTAAATTGAAGCAAAATTAGGAGCAAATATGAAAATTATTCAAGATTTAAACTTAGAAGAATTGCAAGAGGTAATGGCAAGGCTTGGCGAACAAAAATTTCGTGCAAAACAAGTACTTGATAATGTAAATTTAGGCAAAAAAATCAGTGATTTTAGCAATATTTCAAAAGATTTAAAAGCAAAATTACTTGCCGAATTTGAAGATATACCTCTAAAAATTCATACCATACAAGAAAGTAAGGATGGCACTAAGAAATTTGCCTACGAACTTTGGGACGGCAACATTATTGAGGGTGTGCTTATGTCATATAAATATGGCAACACTTTGTGCGTTTCTACACAAGTTGGGTGTCGTATGGGGTGTAAATTTTGCGCATCAACTCTAAATGGGTTAGCTCGAAACCTCACAGCGGGCGAAATTTTGTCGCAAGTGCTAGTTGTAAATAATCTTTTAGGCGGGAAAACTGGTAAAAATCGCGAAATAACCAACATTGTATTAATGGGTAGTGGTGAGCCTTTGGATAATTATGACAATGTAGTTAAATTTTTGCATTTGGTGTCTAGTCCCGAAGGTTTAAATGTTTCACCGCGCAATATTTCGCTTTCAACTTGTGGAATTGTGCCAAATATATACAAACTTGCCGATGAGAATTTACAAGTAATTTTGACTATTTCTTTACACGCTCCTAACGATGAATTACGCCGTACTATTATGCCGATAGCAAACAAATATAGTGTCAGTGAGATTGTAAAATCTGCTAAGCATTATTTTGAAAAAACTGGTAGGCGTGTAGTGTTTGAATATGCTCTTATTGATGGGGTAAACAATACGCCAGAATGTGCGGAAGAACTTGCAAACCTTGTAAAAGGTTTTCCTACTCACATAAATTTGATACCTTTAAACGAAGTGAAAGAGCGCGATTTAAAAACTGTTACGCATAAAAAGGCGGAATATTTTAAAGATTTGCTAGAAAAACGCAGGGTATCGGTTACAATTCGTAGAACTATTGCTGATGATATTGACGGCGCGTGCGGGCAGTTGCGTAATAAAATTATTGACAAATAAAATATCGTTTGACTTAATAAACATAATAAAAATTCCTATTTAAACATAAAAAACACTAGTTTTTGAAAAATCTCAAATTCTAGTGTTTTTTTGTTACATTTGGACTTGTACAGGTTGTTGTGTCGCTTTTGTAGAAGGTGTATCTTTTTGTGTTGATTGCAACTTTTTACCTGTGTTTTTTTCATATTCGTTTACGATTATGTCGCAAACTTCCTTCACGCAATTTGCTAAATTGTCATTATTTACACGATAGTCGTATTTGTAGTATGATTTGATGACTCTATCGCGCTCTAATTGCGTAATCCGCCCAGAAATGTCGGTATTGTCATTTCTGCCTTTTACGCGAGAAATCAGTATTTCATCAGGCGCATCAATCAAAATTGTAACGATAGGCAAGGCACTCATATGTTGCTTTTCGCGCACATAATTGATACGCTTTTTTGCATTTGCATAACCTTCAACATCATAATCATTTATGGCAATTTTTGATGTAGTCAAGGCGCGATTGATTGAATCTATGTGAGTACCGTAAATATTGTTGTAAACTTTTTTCACCTCTACCATTTTGCCTAGTTTGCATTGGTTGCGCATTTCTGCTACTGAGTAAAAGATGTAATCAATGCCATCAACCTCTTGCGGGCGTTTAGGTCTAGTCGTGCAAGAAGGGTAGCGCATAATATTGCTTGAGCCTAATATTTTTGATACTTCATTGATTACTGTATCTTTGCCAGCACCCGTACTTCCAACAATCATTACAATCATAATCCAACTCCTGATTTCGCTATTAAATTATATTTAATATTACCATATTTGTAGAAAATTGTCAAATAAAAGCGATACTAATTTAATTTCATAACAAATAACAGCGCTTCATAAAATATATTAGGAGGAAATATGAAACGCTTAAAATCATTCAAAACTTTTGCTGTCAATTTTTCGATTATTTTAATGTTGGGGGGCTTGTTTGCGCTTACTATGACAAATGATGTGCGCGGTGTGTTTAGTCCCGTGTATAGCAATCTTTATTATCGAGGAGATGCTTCGCAAAAAAATGTCACGCTTATGGTGAATGTTTACTGGGGAAATGAATATTTACCAAGTATGTTACAAAGTTTCAAAGAATATGGCGTAAAAACTACTTTCTTTGTAGGCGGAATGTGGGTATCTAAATATCCAGAAGAATTTTTAAATATCATAAACGATGGACACGAAATAGGCAATCACGGTTTTTTCCATAAAGACCATAGTAAATTAAGTTATAACGAAAATCAGCAAGAAATTTTTGATACGCACAAGGTCGTAAAGCAATACACGGACAAAGATATGTGCTTGTTTGCTCCACCATCTGGGGCTTTTAATGATTATACAATACAATCGGCAAATAATCTAGGGTACAAGGTGATTATGTGGAGTAGGGACACTATTGATTGGCGAGATAAAGATGTAAATCTAATTTACGAACGCGCAACAAAAAAACTAGGCAACGGCGAATTGATATTGATGCACCCGACATTACAAACTGCGCAAGCACTACCAAAAATTTTGGAATACTGCAAGCAAAACAACCTTAATGTTGTGCCAGTAAGTAGCAATATTACGGTATAAATAGTTGCTAAAAATCGCATTTTTTGCTATAATGTAAGTATAAAATTTTGAGGTGACTAAAATGTATGAAGTAAAAACATACAAAAACGGATTAAGATTAGTCTATGACTTTGATGACAGCACAAAAGCGGTATCGGTTGTGTTTGGTTGCGCGGTTGGTGGAGCCGATGAAGATGATACAAATAGAGGTATTGCGCACTTGGCGGAACATATGTTTTTTAAAGGTACAAACAAAAGAAGCGCAAAGGAAATCACGCTGATTTTTGATAAATTGGGTATTGCAAATAACGCCTCTACTGGTAACGATGTGACAATGTATTATGCAACGGGAATGAATGAGCATTTAGAAACAATTTTTGATGTTTATAGTGATTGTTTCTTTAATTCTACTTATGAGCCAGAGGGGTTAGAATTAGAGAAAAAAGCGGTTTGCAGTGAACTAGAAATGTACCTTGATGACTACAAAGATTTGGTGCGAATGAAGGGCGCTGAGGTGGCTTTGCAAGGTACTCCGTATCAATATACTTTGGGCGGAACTGTGGAGTCTGTGACTAAATTGAAACAATCTGATTTAGTTGCGTTTAGAGATAAATTTTATACAACAAATCGACTAATTATTAGTGTTAGTGGTAATGTTTCAAAAGAAAAAGTCGAAGCTTTGATTGAAAAATATATTTTGTGTCATTGTGATAAAGAATTAACTCCAATCACATACAATGTTGCACCACTAAATATAAATTTGCAAAAGCGTTTTAATTTTGAAAAAAGAGATATTGACCAATGCTACTGCTTGATTTGTTTCAAAAGCATACACTACAACGACCCTAAAATGCTAAAATATCGCGCTATGAATGTCGTTTGGGGCGATATAATGAGTTCGAGATTATTCCGTAAGGTGCGTGAAGAAAAAGGTCTTGTCTATGTAGTGAGTGCTTATGATGAAGTGTTTAAAGATGCTGGCGTTAACGGGATTATATTTTATGCGAATAAAAATAATACAGAAGAAGTGTTAAAGACTATTAGACAAACAATTTTAGACACAAAGCAAGAGGGCTTTACTGATGAAGAACTTGAAACTGCTAAAAATGTATTAAAAACTTCGTACACTTTGGGTGGAATTATGCCGAGTGCGAGAGCCAAACGCGGTTTTAATAGTGTTTTGTACAAAGAAAAACCTTTTAATATAGAAGAAAGGTTTAATGAAATTGATGCGCTAACTACGCAAGATTTAAATGATGCGTTCAATGAATTTGTGGACTTTGATGATTTGTCTGTTGCTATTGTTGGTAGAGAGTTTGATGAAAAAGTTTTGGATATTTTGTTAGGGAAATAATTATTTAAGAATATGAAATTCTTAAAAAGCATAGGGTTTTTGTTTGTGTTTTTTGGGGAAAAATGATATTATATAATTAATATCACAAAAAACATAGGAGGTTATTTTGCAAAATTACACGAGTAGGAATGTGGGCGAACCTAAAAGTAAATTTTCCAAGCGTGCCAAAGGTGGTATAGCACTTTTGGTCGTTTCGGTATTTTTATTGTTATGTATAGTACTGAACTTTTTGCCGTTTATTCGTTCGTTTGTGTTGGGCGCTTTTGGACTGTCTGCGTATCCAGTTTTGGTTGTTTCTGCACTGGTTGGTGTAATTATGTTGAATAAGAAAAAATATGCCCTTTCGAAAAACTATATTATTAGTTTGTGCGTGCTGTATTTCTTGTTGATATGTACTTTGCAAGTTGCATTAACTCCTATCAATACAAATGGTTTTGGGGCATATCTTAGCGCTGTTTATGCCACAAAAGTGACTGCTGGTGGGGTGTTGGCTGGACTACTTGCATATATTTTGGGTACTTTGTTTAATTATGTAGGTGCTTACATTATTTTAGCTATAGGTGCGATAGTTTGTGGCGCGTTTATGGGAGATTATTTCCTAAAAATGCGTGATTACAAAAAAATAAATACGCGTGCGATTAGTTATCCAGTGGAGAAAGAAAAATATCTATCACAAGAGGCACCTGAGCCTGTTTTGGTGCAAGGAAAGACTAAAAAGCGACAAAGTTTTGCTGAAAAATTTAAAAAGCACGAAGATGTGACTATTGGTCTTGATGCCAACAAAGAAAAAGAATTAGTGACTGTTGATAAGACTCAAAATGCAAGTGAAAACGACAAAATGGCTGAACAAGTCTTTGGTACAGATTATGATGAAATTTTGGGCGAGAATCAAGAAAAAACTCAAAAAAGTGAAAACGCTATTACTTTGGAAGAATTTATCAATCAAGCAAAGCAAAACGCTTTTGAAAACTTCAAGACTTATGAGCAAAAACCTCAAACTACCACAGTCGCGCACAATAGTATGGAATATGAAAATTCTTCACAAGAAATTAAACCTAAATTTGAAACAAATCTCAATTTGGAGCCGTTTGAATCTACGACTGAGCATATGGAGGTAGAACAAGACAAAGAGCCTAGCGACTCGATTTTGGACAATTTAAATAAAATGATAAATGAAGTACCACCGACTGTTGCTCCACCGATTGATTTTGATAAAGGTTTGTCTAGCGAAGTTAAACCAAAACAACACGAGCCGAAGATGACACAACTTGAAATGCAACAGACAAAGCCTACTCCAAACCCAACTACCACTTACAAGCGACCTAGCCCTTATGTAAGGCCTCCGTTAGAATTTTTGACTACTGAGTCCAGCAAATTAGGAGGAAGTGAGGCTGAATATAAGGAAAAAGCACAAATTTTGGAAGAAACTTTGGAGAGTTTCAAGATTTCTGCAAATGTAGTAGGAATTACAAGTGGTCCTGCGGTAACGCGATATGAAATTCAAATGCCTGCGGGTATTTCGGTTAAAAAAGTTTCGCAACACAGTGATGATATTGCGATGATGTTGCAATCATATAGTGGGGTGCGTATTGAGGCGCCTATCCCTGGGAAAAATCTCGTAGGTATCGAAGTACCAAATGAAAAAATTGCAACAATCGGTCTTAAAGATATCATTGGTTCGCCAGAGTTTCATAATAGCAAATCACCTCTAACTGTTGCGTTGGGCAAAGATATTGCTGGCACTGTAAAAATTTGTGACTTGGCATCAATGCCACACTTGCTAGTTGCTGGTTCTACTGGTTCTGGTAAGTCTGTTTGCTTAAATGTAATTTTGATTAGTTTGATATACCGATTAGGTATGGATGATTTGCGTTTAATTTTGATTGACCCTAAGCGTGTAGAATTTTCCAGTTACAATGGTTTGCCACAACTGCTTACTCCTGAGGCAATTTGTCAGCCAAAACAAGCATTAAATGCATTTGACTGGGCGATTGAGGAAATGAATAATCGTTTTGATACATTCCAGCGTTTGCGCGTAAAAGATATAAATGAATACAACTCGTTAGAAGCGGTTTACAAAGGGAAAGAACCTAAATTACCGCGTATTGTGATTGTGGTTGATGAGTTAGCGGACCTTATGATGATGGCGCGCAAAGATTTGGAAGAAAAGATTATGCGTATTGCTCAACTTTCGCGTGCTGCTGGTATTCATTTGATTTTGGCTACTCAAAGGCCTTCGGTAAATGTAATTACTGGTACAATCAAGGCAAACTTGCCGTCAAGAATTGCGTTTGCAGTAAACAACTTTGCCGATTCAAATACAATTATCAATCAAGGTGGTGCAGAGAAATTGCTTGGCCGTGGTGATAGTCTTTATGCTCCACAAAACTTGCCAGAACCTGTGCGTATTCAATGTCCGTTTGTAAGCAATAGTGAAGTCTTGAAAATTGTAGAGTTTATTAAAAATAACAACGAAACAGACTTCGACCCAGAGCGTACCGAACGGATTTTGGAAGGTAAATCCAAAAATGATGGCGGGGCTGGGGCTGATGGCGATGGCGGTATGGAATTTGACCCAATTTTACCAAAAGCGTTGCTTGATTTCATTCGTGCGGGTACTGGCTCAATCTCGGCAATTCAGCGTAGATATTCGGTAGGTTATGCGCGCGCTGCCCGTATTATTGACCAAATGGAACAATCGCATTTCATTTCGCCTATGGATGGCTCAAATAAAAATAGGACAATTCTAATTGATGAAGAAAAATATAATGAACTATTTTCAAATGAATAAAGGAAAAAATAAGTGAATATTTTAAACGAAAAAAATGTTGCGCTAGTTTCGCTGGGTTGCGACAAAAATAGGGTAGATTCAGAGAGAATTTTATACCGCTTGAAAGAAATTGGTTTGACTGTTACACCTAATGCAAGCGAAGCAAATATCATTATTATTAATACTTGTGCTTTTATAGAGAGTGCAAGGGCTGAGAGCATACAAAATATACTCGAAATGGCAAATTTCAAGCAAACTGGTAAGTGCGAACTTTTGATAGTGGTAGGTTGTTTGCCAGCAAAATTTTTGGCAGAAGTGAAAGAATCTTTGCCAGAAGTTGATGTGTTTTTGGGTGTAAATAGTGAAAATGCTATCATAAAAGCGATAAATGACTTTTATAATATTAAAGGTATGCAAGAATGTAAAAACTCGACTTGCCCTAGAATTTTGAGTACGCCAAAGCACTATGCTTACCTCAAAATTGCTGATGGTTGCAACAACAAATGCACATACTGCACAATTCCTAAGATTAGAGGGAAATATGTTTCTCGACCTTTTGAAACCTTGGTTGATGAGGCGAAATCGCTTGTAAACAATGGTGTAGAAGAGTTGATTTTAGTTGCACAAGATGTGACACGCTATGGCGAGGACTTGTACAAAAAGCATCGTTTGGTTGAGTTAATTCAAGAGGTATCAAAAATTGACGGCTTGCATTGGATTAGGTTGCATTATTGCTATCCAGAATTTATCACCGATGAGTTGATTAATGAAATAGCAGGTAACGAAAAAGTATGCAAATATTTAGATATGCCTTTGCAACATATAAGCAACCCTATATTAAAGTCAATGATGCGTGCAAGTACAAAAGAGCATACAATCAGTGTTATCGAAAAAATTAGGTCAAAATGTCCTGATATTGCGTTAAGAACAAGTATAATCGTTGGTTTTCCAAATGAAACAAGACAAGATTTTAAAGAACTGGAAGAATTTTTAATCAATACAAAATTTGCGCAAGTTGGTTTTTTTGAATACTCGCGCGAGGCCGATACTGATGCGTTCAGTTTTAAGCACCAAAAATCAAAATTTACCAAACGCAATAGGTTAAGGAAACTTGTATCCATTCAAGAAGATATAACTTTGCAAAACAATATATCACAGATTGGGGCAATTTTTGATTGCGTTTGTGATAGCGAGGAAGAAGATTATTTTGTATTGCGCAATCAATACAATTCACCTGATGTTGATTCAGTCATATTTGTGCCAAAAAATCAAAAACTTAAAGTTGGCGAGTTTTATAAAGTGAAAATTGTTGACACAGAAAATATCTTAGACCTGAAAGGAGAAATTATATGAATTTGCCAAATAAATTATCAATGATGCGCATATGTTTGGTGCCATTAATTATGTTTTTTTACCTTGCAACTTTTATTCCTTATGGAAAATTCGTAGCGGTTGTTTTGTTTATTTGGGCTGCATTGACAGACCTTTATGATGGGAAAATTGCTAGGAGTAGGGGACTTGTGACTGATTTAGGTAAATTACTTGACCCTATTGCCGATAAAATGTTGATTACTTGCAGTTTGTTTGTAATTGTTCTTGACGGCGCGATTGCGCACCCTTGGGGAATTATTGCACTTACTGTTATGTTTACGCGCGATACTATTATAAACGCAATTAGGCAGGTTGCTGCTACAAAAGGAGTAGTGGTTGCTGCTGTTTGGAGCGGTAAGATAAAGGCTATTTTGGCTTATACTTACATTCCTATGTTTATGTTTATTTCACAAGGTGTGTTTGCGAATACTGGATATGCAGTTTGCGATATAATCAACACTGTTTTGACTGTAATCGCCTATGTGGTTATGGGCGCGGGTACGCTTGTGACTGCTTGGTCTGCAATTGACTATTCATTGAAAAATAAATTTGTTTTTATGCCTCAAAAAGTTGATGTCGATAAAACACAAGAAAACAATACACAAAAAATCGAAACGACTAGCGAAGTTGTAGAAACAACTGCTCAAAAATTTGATGACACAGAAGATGTTGCTAGTGCTGATAAGGAAAACGAAAATTTACTTGAAATTGAGCAAAAAGAAAGTGAAGATTTAGCCCAAAACAACGATGAAACTACACAAGATAAAGAGGCTGAAACCTCAAAATAAAGGTGAATAAATGCAAGCAAATTTGGTGCTTTTTTATGAAGAAAAAAATTATTTAGAAGTAGCAGAAATTGCTCGTGAGATAGCAAGAAAATTTAATTTCGCTTTATGCCAAATTGAGGGTATTACTTTGCTATCAAATTACTGTCCTATGCAAGAAATTACCAAAAATTTGACCTCAAATACAATAATTTGTGTAGGCGCTTGCGAAAAAGAGTGCTTGCAAAATATTTACTCTGCTTTGCGAAATTTTTATGAAACTGAGCCAGTAAAAACTAACTATGGTCTTATTTGTTCCGCAAATAACAAGTTTTGTAGTGTGGTTGATTTGGTTGCTGGAATAAAAAATTTGGATAGAGAAAATCTATTACTCCTATACAATTTGGACAATTTGTTTTATTTTAGTCTTTATGGAATAGGGCAGTTGGAGTTGAGAGATAGACTCAAAAATTTAGAGAATTTGCAAGATTTTGAGTATTCATATTGTTTTGAATATAATATTTGTTATCTAACTTTTTCTCCCAAAAAGACAACTAACGATAGGGAAGTAGTTGATTTTAAACGCAATTTCAATATTGAATTTAGCGATTGTATTTACTGTGATGAACCGCTATCGCTTGAAGAATGTGTGGAAGATTTGATGCCTCTTAGGCACGCAAAATTTGCTTTAATTGATGCAACTGAGTTAAGTTTTCTCGACCAGTTTCAAGAAATGCAAAACTTACAAAATTTTGTTCAATTTTTGCCAAATGATGCTATATCTAGTATTGTCGATTTCGAGTCCGCGAAAAAGATTTTAGATGCGTTTTGCCTTGAATTTTTGGTGTTTGCAACTCAAACAGACAACAAAATTAGTGTGATGATTTGTGATAGTAATGATATTCATATTTTTGATTTTTTACCCTCAAATAATGCAGAATATGACAAAAAATGCTTAAAAAATCTAATTTTGCACAAAATTTTTGTAAAATTACGCAAAAACGCTTTGTTTTTTTCGTAAAATGGTGTATAATATTAGAACAAATGTTTATTGAGGAGCAAGAAATTGAACGAGAAAGAAAAGAATTTGGAACAAGTAATTGCGCAAATTGAAAAGCAGTTTGGCAAGGGCGCCATTATGCGCTTAGGTGATAATGCAAAGCAAGTTGTTGATGTGATACCTACTGGGTGCTTGACTCTTGATTTGGCGTTGGGAATAGGTGGTATGCCACGCGGGCGTGTGATTGAAATTTACGGTCCCGAGTCATCAGGTAAGACTACTGTTGCGCTCCATGTGGTAGCGGAGGCTCAAAAAATGGGTTGTACTGCTGCTTTTATAGATGCGGAACACGCTCTTGACCCAGTTTATGCCGGGAATTTGGGAGTAGATATAAATTCTCTCTATATTTCTCAACCAGACAACGGTGAGCAGGCGCTTGACATTACGGAGAGTTTGGTGCGTAGTGGCAGTATTGATTTGATTATTATCGACTCAGTGGCTGCGCTTACCCCAAAGGCAGAACTTGATGGTGAAATGGGTGATGCTCATGTGGGGCTTTTGGCGCGTTTGATGAGTCAAGCAATGCGTAAACTCACGGCTTATATCAATAAATCTAATGTGTGTGTAATTTTTATCAACCAGTTGCGCGAGAAGGTGGGGGTTATGTTTGGTAATCCTGAAACGACCACTGGTGGTAAGGCATTGAAGTTCTATTCTAGTATTAGACTTGATGTGCGTAAGGCTGATGCAATCAAAGATGGTACAGAAATTATCGGTAACCGCACGAGAGTGAAAGTGGTAAAAAATAAACTTGCTCCTCCTTTTAAAACCTGTGAATTCGATATAATTTATGGTAAAGGCATTTCGCAAGTTGGTTGTATTTTAGATTTGGCTATTGACTACGATATTATTCAAAAAAGTGGTAGTTGGTTTGCATACAATGGCGAAAAAATAGGTCAAGGTAAAGAGAATGTTAAGCAATATTTGTTGGAGCACCCTGATGTGAAGGAACAAATTGAAGGTGAAATCAAAGATGCTCTTGCGCCTAAGATAAGCACTGCTGACATAGAAATTAAAGAAACTGATATTTAATAAATATATTATGCATTAAGTTTTGAGC
>CAVBHV010000005.1:18944-20606 GCA_963595385.1 bacterium | reverse complement strand
GTATAATAATATCAAATTAAGGGAGAACGAAAAATGAAAATTTGTGCAATTATATGTGAATATAATCCATTCCACAACGGACATCAGTACCACATTGAGGAAAGTTTAAAGCAAAGTGGCTGTGATGCATGCATTTGTATAATGGGCGGTAATTTTTCACAACGAGGTGAACCTGCCCTTGTCGAAAAATATTCGCGTGCGCAAATGGCTATTGCTGGTGGCGCTTCGGCGGTCGTGCAAATACCGACTTACTTTTGCACAGGCAGTGCTGAAATTTTTGCGCAAGCCGCAATCAAAATTGTATCGAGTTTTAAAAATGTAACTCATATCTCTTTTGGTAGTGAATGTGGTGATGTGCGTTCTCTTAGCGAATTAGCGAAATTTTTGTACAAAGAGCCTTCATTTTTTAAAGCGCGCATAAAACGCAACTTAAACGATGGTTTTTCGCTGGGTAGAGCCAAAACTCACGCTCTACAAGAATGTATTGATGCTGGATTAGTAAAATTCACCCGCCCTGAGGTAGTGGCAAAATTGCTCGATTCGCCAAACAATATTTTGGCAGTAGAGTACCTAAAAGTTTTGCTTTCAACTGGTAGAAAAGATATAACCCCTATCACTATCAAGCGCGTAGAAGAAGCAAGCGAAGCAAAGGAAACGGAAAATTTTGATTATCACCTTTCTAGTGCAACTGCTATTCGCGAATCAGTGTACAAGAGTAAGCGAATTTGGAATATCAGGAAATTTATTCCTAGCGAGCCGTACAAAATTTTTGCACATAGTTTGCAGACTATGGGTATCCCAGATATGGACCTTTGGGGAAACATTGCACTATACAGAATGAGGACAGCCAGTCCAAACGACTTGGCGCAAAACTATGATGTGGTCGAAGGTATCGAAAATAAACTCATTACGATGGCGCGCGAAAATGTTGATTACCCCGCTTTTGTTGAAAACTGCACTTCGCGTAGATTTACCAAAGCCCGTATTCAGCGAATTGTTACCGCGTGCTTGTTAAATTTGCGTAGCGATTATGTACGCCATATTTATGAATTAGATAAATTGCCTTATATCAAACTACTTGCAGTCAAAAATAACAAAGAGATTTTGGCGAGTCTAAACGAATGTGATACTATCCTCGTTTCACGCAAACAAGATGCAATCGAAGCACAAAAAGACCCTTTTGCAAAGATTTTAATGTTCTCTGAGGACAAAGCAAATAATTTATATTCCTTGCTACTCGATATTACTAAAGACCAACAAAAAGATTTTGCTATGAATGATATTTATATCAAAACTGAATTTGTGAAATAGTCTAGCAATAAGGAATACTTATCTTTTTCTATCGAGAGATTGCCACGGTCACTGCATTCCCTCACAATGACACACCTGCGGGGCTTTAGATACCCTACATTTTCTATTTTACCAAATAATATCGCAAAAAATTCAAAATTCACAAGTGTTAACAAAAAAATTAAGTTAAATTAAAAAAGCCCCAAAAGGGACTTTTAGTTTATTCTTTCAGATTAACATTGTGGTAAACCTTAAAGAGTATGCCGAGAGCGGTCAAGATTGCTGGTTTGCTCTCGGCGTGTACAACACAATGTTACTCTTTCAGATTAACATTGTGGTAAACATTTCAAGAAAGAATAAAAAGCTGGCAAG
>CAVBHV010000005.1:4777-18856 GCA_963595385.1 bacterium | reverse complement strand
GTCAAGATTGCTGGTTTGCTCTCGGCGTGTACAACACAATGTTACTCTTTCAGATTAACATTGTGGTAAACATTTTGTACATCATCATTTTCTTCGAGATTATCGAGCATTTTCATAAATGAAGTATATTTATCATCTGGCAAATCCATTGTTTGTTGTGCAATCATTTCGAGTTCTGCTGAAACAACTTCAAGTCCTGCGCTCAAAATTTTGTCACGAATAGTTGCAAGTTTTGTTGCTTCGCCAACAAAAGTATAGCCTTCTTCGCTAAAATCGTAGTCATCTGCCTCTGCGTCCATTGCAATCATCATAACATCATCTTCGGTAAGACCTGCTTTTGGTTTTGTAGCGACTACCGCTTTACGGTCGAACAAGAACGCAACACTCCCTGGACCACCCAAAGCACCGCCTGCTCTATCGAAAATGTGGCGGACATCACTAGATGCACGATTTTTGTTATCGGTCAAGATATCGCAAATTATTGCACTACCGCCTGGCCCGTAACCTTCGTAAGTCATTTCCTCGTAGTTTACGGCGCTACCCTCACCGCTTGCCTTTTTGATACTTCTTTGAATATTGTCGTTTGGCATATTGTTACTACGCGCTTTTGCGATAATAGTTGCAAGTTTTGGATTATTGACTGGGTCGGGACCGCCCGCCTTAACGGCTACTGCGATTTCTTTACCCAATTTGGTAAAAATTTTACCACGCGCTTGGTCGGTTTTTTCCTTATCACGCTTGATAGTTGACCATTTACTATGACCTGACATAATACTCTCCTTTAAATTAATTTACTCATAATTATTGCGCCCGCAATCGCCACATTGAGTGATTCGACTGCGTTTTGCATTTTAATCGAAATATTTTGTGAAGCAAGGCTTGCGATTTCCTCGCTTGCTCCGTTCGCTTCGTTTCCTAAGATAATGCCAAAAATTCCGTTTGGCTTCTTTATACTATCAATATCTACACCGTTCATATCCGCGTTGTAGATAGTAAAGCCTCGCAATTTTTGCAAATCTTCCATAGTGGCTTCAAACAAATTGACATCTGCGATTGTACCCATTGTGGAGCGCAAGACTTTGTCATTTGTCCAATCTACACAGTTGTGCATATAAATATCTTTATACCCTAGTGCAAGTGCAGTACGAATAATTGTGCCCAAATTGCCTGGGTCTGCCACGCGGTCTAGCACCAAAAATTGCGAATTAGGCAGTCTAAACGGCTTTGCGGTTAGCCTCACCACGCCCACAATTTGCGAACTATTTACCGTTTGCGTTAGGCAATTTAGCACTTCTTTACTACACAAAATTTGCTCTGCGTCAAGTTTTTCAGCGAAGGCAGGTTTTTCTCTATACAAAAGATACTTTACATCTACCCCGCGCGCTACAAGGTCACCAACGAACCTTTCACCCTCAACAAGCACCAAATTTTGCTCTTTGCGGTACTTTTTGATAGTTAATTTTGCCAAATCTTTTATCAAGGCATTATTTTTACTGGTAATTTCTTTTTCCATAATCACCAAAAAATAGTTTTACTAAAAAGCAAAACTATTTCCTTTTAAATAATTACTTCGCAACTGCTTTCTTTGCCGTTTCGCAAAGGCTAGCAAAACTTGTAGCATCGTTTACAGCCATATCAGCCAAAACTTTACGGTTGAGGTCGATATTTGCAGTCTTTAAGCCGTGCATAAACACGCTGTAACTAACACCGTTTTGACGGCAACCAGCATTGATACGAGCAATCCAAAGGCTACGCATATCGCGCTTTTTCAAACGGCGACCAACATAAGCGTAGTTACCTGAGTGCATAACTTGCTCTTTTGCTGCTTTAAATTGTTTTGACTTTGCGCCAAAGTAACCTTTTGCTTTTTTCAAAGTCTTGTTTCTTTTCTTAATTGCATGTAAGCCATTCTTTATTCTCATAGTTCATATCCTCCTTAAACCTCAATGGCCCTTGCGATTTTGGCTTGGTCAGCCTTGGCAACAGTGTCGCCCGCACGCAAACGCATTTTTCTCTTACTTGATTTTTTAGTCATAATGTGACTTCTGTTTTGACAACCGCGTTTAATCACGCCGTTTTTGTTCATTCTAAAACGCTTTTTAGCTGAACTCTTAGTCTTCATTTTAGGCATAAGTGTATCTCCTTAATTTATTTTGAATCTTTTGGGGCAAGTATCATTGTAATAATCGAACCTGACAACATAGGTTTTTGGTCCATAACGCAGTATTCTGCAAGCATTTCGTAAAATTTGTTCATATTGTCAATACCGAAATGTGCAAAATTTGCCATACGACCACGCACACCCTTGATAATTACGCGCACTTTGTCGCCGTTTTGCAAAAATTTGGCTACTTGGTTGGCTTTGTAGCGCATATCGTGTTCCTCAATACGCATAGAAAGTTCCATACCTTTTATGTCAGCACTTTTTTGCTTTTTCTTAGCCTCTTTGTCACGCTTTTGCGCGATAAACTTGTACTTACCGTAGTCCATAATTTTACAAACTGGCGGAGTTGCATTTGGGTTTATCGCTACAAGGTCATAACCTAAATCATACGCTTGTGTAAGGGCTGAATGAATATCAACTATTCCTAATTGTTCACCCTCAACTCCTAGCAAACGCACTTCTTTTGCAGTGATTTGTTCATTAATCGATAATTCCTTAATGGTCTTAATCCTCCTAAAAATTATTGCACAAAGAAAGAAGTGGATAGACCTACTACCCACTTCAATATCAAAAAATTAAGATATTAACCAAATCTAGGTATCCCGACTGGTGAGAAGTGAGTGCTTCTTCTTTGTAACATACCCGACTATTCTATCATTAAAAATAATATTTGTCAAGTAGTTTATCTAATTTAGTTTATTGCATACAATTATTTTATTTAATTTTTACCTTTTTGATACTAATTTTTTAAATTATTTCAATTCAATACTAGGCAATGCCGAAATATTTAAGTCCGCAGGCTCCTCTGTCATCAACTGATAATAAGCGACCGAACCTATCATACCTGCGTTGTCTGTACAAAACTCAATCGGTGGAAAATATAGAGAAATGCCCAAATCTTTACACTTTTCGGTCAGTGAACCTCTAAGGTATGAGTTGGCAGCGACCCCACCCGCTAGTACCAATTTGTTTTGCCCATATTCCTTGCACGCGCGCAAAACTTTTGCCGTAAGCATATCAACCGCCTCGTGCTGGAACGATGAACAAATTTGCGGAATATCTATTTTCTCTCCGTTTTGCTCTAGTTTGTGCACATAATTAATTACCGCTGTTTTTAGCCCACTAAAACTAACATTATAACTATTAGCGAGCGTGTCGTTATGTACAAATTTAATCTTTGGCTCGACACCTTGCGCTAATCTATCAACTTTGACACCACCTGGGTATTCTAGCCCCATAATTCTTGCGACTTTGTCGTACGCCTCACCGATTGCATCATCTTGTGTTGAACCTATCAAAGTAAAATGATTGTAGTCATCAACATTTACGATTGCGGTATGACCACCACTGGTAATTAGGCAAATAAACGGAGGCTCCAATTCTGGAAAAGCGATATAATTTGCAGAAATGTGACCCTTTATGTGATTTACAGCAATTAAAGGCTTATCAAGCGCATAACTAAGCGCTTTTGCGGTCGTAAGCCCTACTAACAACGCTCCCACAAGCCCCGCGCCTTGCGTTACTCCTATTGCATCAATATCATCAAAAGTAAGCCCAGCACTCGACAATGCTTGGTCAACAAGCGGAATAATATTTAATATATGATTTCTACTTGCAATTTCAGGTACGACCCCACCAAAATGGCGGTGAATTTCTATTTGTGAAGAAATAATATTGCTTAACACTTTTCTTCCATTCACTACAACTGCTACACTCGTTTCATCACAACTACTTTCAATCGCAAGAATAGTGACTTCTTTTTTTTGTCTAATTGCCTTTATTTTTTGTGACATTCTATCCAAATATGACACTTTACTCACCTAAATTTAACTTTTAATTGCTTTTCTTTAAATACTCAAAAATAAAGTCTTGAATATCGCCATTCATTACCGCTTCGACATTGCTTGTTTCAAAATCAGTGCGGTGGTCTTTTACCATTGTATATGGACAAAAAACATAACTGCGAATTTGACTGCCCCATTCAATTTTTTTGAGGCTACCTTGCACTTGTTTGAGATTTGCTTGATGTTCCTCCTCTGCAAGTTGCGCAAGTTTAGCACGCAAAACTTTCATAGCTGACTCTTTGTTTTGCACTTGACTGCGTTCGTTTTGGCATTGCACCACAATTCCAGTAGGTATATGCCTAATACGAATTGCTGAGTCGGTGGTATTTACTCCTTGCCCGCCACAGCCTCCACTATGAAAAGTATCAATTTTTAAGTCACTTTCTTTGATTTCGACTTCATTATCATTTTCAATTTGTGGTATAACCTCAACGGAAGCAAAACTTGTATGCCTACGCGCGTTGCTATCAAATGGCGAAATACGCACCAGCCTATGCACGCCTCGTTCCGCCTTCAAAAAGCCATAAACATTCTCGCCATCAATTTTGATAGTAGCACCTTTTATCCCTGCGCCATCACCAGCGGTATAGTCTAATGTGGTACATTCATAGCCTTGCTTTTCAGCATAACGCGTGTACATTCGCAATAACATTTCTGCCCAGTCTTGCGCTTCCGTACCACCCGCCCCCGCTTGAACAGTCAAAATAGCACCGAGCCTATCATACTTCCCGCGCAAAAGTGCCGTAAGTCGCATATTCTCAATTTTTTGCGAAAGCGAACTCAACTCCTCACTCAATACTTGCAACATTTCATCATCATTTTCGCCACATTCACTAGACAAATCATTCACCGCCGTAAATCTATCTTCGACATCTTTTATGTCTTTTATCTTTTTGTCCAAAGCGCTTATAGCCTTACCTACTCTCTGCACCTCTTTCATATCATTGTAAAAATCAGGTTGCGCCTGCTTGTCTAGTAACTCTAGTTTTTCTTGTTCTAGTTTATTAATGTCAAAAACCGCTCGAATAATATCCAGCGATTTTTGATTTGTGATTAAATTTTCTTTGATTTGCTCTAAATTCATCATATATTCCAAATTAATCTTTACTCCGTCTTACCACAGCAGTTTTTGTACTTTTTACCGCTTCCACAAGGGCAAGGGTCGTTTCTACCAACGGTTTTGTCTGATTTTACCCCGCCGTTTGCTTTTTCAGTATTTCCGCCAGCACTTGCTACAAAATCACCCTTAGGGCGTACTGGTTGAGGTGTCGCTGGTCTAGCAACAATATTTAACAATACTGTACAAGTAAATTCACGAATGTTGCCTATCATTTCATCAAACATTGCAAAACCTTCACGCTTATACGCTACAATAGGGTCCTGCCTACCTAACGATTGAACAACAATTTCACGACTAAGTGTTGTCATTGCATCAATGTGCTCCATCCACGAATTATCTACTTTATCAAGCAAAATCATACGCTCAACTTCTTCAAATGGAATACCTAAACCCTCGATTTCTGCCTTTTTAGCTTCGTAACGCTTTAATACATCTTTGAGAATAAAGTCGTTAAGTTCCTCATAAACTGTATCTTCAAGCATTTCCTCAGTTACAATATTTGTGCCTTTTGGATACAATTTATCCTCTAATGAGTGGTTGATTTCCTCCAAATTCCATTCAAAACTTGGTTTGTCCATATCAACACTCGCCATCAAGGCACTGCTTACAACATCTGGGAACATTTGCTTAATTTGTTCGTGTACATCTTCGCCATCAAGAATTTTGTTACGCTCGGTGTAAATAATGTTACGCTGTTTATTGATAACATCGTCAAATTCCAAAACATTTCTTCTGCTTGCATAGTTGCGCGCCTCTACTTTCTTTTGCGCACGCTCAATTTGCTTTGAAAGCATTTTCATTTGGAATGGAGTGTCCTCATCAATCTTGAAGAAATTGCTTACAGACTTAATTCTATCTCCACCAAAAATACGCACCAAATCATCTTCTAATGAGATATAGAAAACGCTTCGACCTGGGTCACCTTGACGACCTGCACGACCACGCAACTGGTTGTCAATACGGCGTGATTCGTGGCGTTCTGTACCTACAACAAGCAAACCGCCGAGTTCAACAACCTTTTTCTTTTCTTCATCAGTTTCTTTTTTGTAGTGCGCTAAGAAATTGTCATAATTTTCTTTCGCTTCTAGCACTTTTTCATCTTCGCTAGGCAAGAAACTTGTTGCTTGATCGATAATATCTTGGTCATAACCTAATTTGTATAATTGCGCTTTTGCCAAATATTCAGGGTTACCACCTAGCAAAATGTCTGTACCACGACCAGCCATATTTGTAGCGATAGTTACAGTCTTTACTCTACCAGCTTGTGCCACAATTTCAGCCTCTTGTGCGTGGTTTTTAGCGTTTAACACTTTGTGTGGAATACCTTTTTCTTTGAGCATTTTACTCAAAAGTTCACTGCGTTCGATAGTAACCGTACCTACAAGCACTGGCTGACCTTTTTCGTATGCCTCTGCTATTCTTTCGACAACTGCACGAAGTTTACCGTTGATAGTTGTATAGATAATGTCTGGCTCATCAATCCTAATCATAGGCAAGTTTGTAGGAATGGTAACAATATCAAGGTTGTAGATTTTGTTAAATTCTGTTTCCTCTGTCTTTGCAGTACCAGTCATACCACTGAGTTTGTGATACATTTTAAAGTAGTTTTGCAAAGTAATGGTAGCAACTGTTAACAATTCATCTTTAACTTGCAAGCCTTCTTTTGCCTCAATCGCTTGATGCAAACCGTTGCTATAACGCCTACCTTCCATAATACGACCTGTAAACTGGTCAACAATCAATACTTTGCCATCGCGCACGATGTAGTCGCTTTCTGCCTTCATAATAAAGTTTGCACGCAAAGCATTTAAAATGTGCTGGTTGAGTTCGACATTACCCGCATCACTAAGACTTTCAACATTAAAGAAATTTTCCGCCTTGTCTGTACCTTGTTCTGTTAAGTGGACGGCTTTCTTTTCTTCATCAATTACATAGTCCTCATCACGCTTTAAGTTACGAATAAATCTTTGCGCTTTCACATATGCATCACTTGATTTAAAGCCTCTACCACTGATAATGAGCGGGTTTCTAGCCTCATCAATAAGAATACTATCTACCTCATCGACAATGGCAAAATTGTAGCCTCTGCCCATACGGTCTTTTTTGTTTCTAACAAGGTTATCTCTTAGGTAGTCAAATGCAAGTTCGTTATTTGTACTATAAGTAATATCGCAAAGGTATGCTTTACGCTTTTGCTCTGCTGTCATATTACTAAAACTACACCCAACGGTCAAGCCCAAAAATCTGTAAACTTTACCCATAATTTCAGCGCCTAAGCCAGCCAAATACTCATTGACAGTTACTACATGGACACCTTTCCCTGACAATGCATTTAAGTATGCTGGCAAAGTAGCAACGATAGTCTTACCTTCACCTGTCATCATTTCAGCAATACGCCCTTGGTGCAACACAATACCACCCATTAATTGGTAATGGAAGTGGCGCATATTAAGTACCCTTGTGCTAGCCTCTCTCACGACAGCAAAAGCATCGTAAAGAATGTCATCTAGCGTTTCACCGTTTACAAGTCTTTCCTTTAAGATAGGAGTTTGCGCACGCAAAGTGTCATTGTCCATATCTGCATATTTAGGTGCAAGTTCTTCGATTTTTTGCACCATTTTTTCTAGTTTTGCAATATTGCGTTTGTTGTCTGACGCAAATAAAGTAAAAATTCCCATATATTTTCTATACTCCTAATATCTAGAATAGTTAAAGTCATTATATACTAAAACAAAAAATTTGAAAAGCCTTTTGACTAATTATTTTCCATTTTTTGAGTCGTTTAGCCCGCTTTGTGTGGGTATTTCTTGCAAACCGTGAGCAATCGTTAGCACCAAAACACGGTCGGCGTGTGCCTTTTTCAACACATTTGCGCAAGCATTTGCAGTAGCACCAGTTGTCATTACATCATCAACAAGCAAAATTTTCTTACCACGCACAGCATATTTATCCATTACTTTAAAACTCTCACGCAAATTGTTTCGCCTCTCCACCATAGATAAATGCGTTTGCGAATCGGTATCTTTTATTTTTACCAAAGTTTCCGTATTTAATGGAACACCTACCGCATCACTAAGTCCATCTGCTAGCAATTCCGCTTGATTGTAACCTCTCCATTCCTTACGATTTTTGCTCAAAGGGACAGGAATAATAAGGTCAACTTGCCAGTCAAGACTCTTGTATAATTCCGCAAGATAATTTGATAAAGTACGCGATAAATACGGTTTATTATTGTATTTTAACCCCGCAATCAGCCTTTTTACCTCGTTTTCATATACAAAAACACTACGCGCAATATCAAACTCGCGTTCCGTGTTTTGACAGTTTAAGCAATATTTCCCCTGCCCTGGAACAACCGCACCACAACGCGCACAGCACTCACTTTCGGTAATTTTGTGCAACTTGCATTGACATTTATCACATACCTCTATGTCTTGTTTTTGTTTTAAATCTTCACCACAAACGATACATTTTATGTGCGAAGGGAAAAACACATTACACGCGTGGTGATAAAGTTTCACAAACATATTTGCACAATTCCCAAACACATTTGTGCGTTTTTTGTCCGCACCGTTTGCTGGCGGTGTCTTGATTGTATCTATTTTTTCTGTACTCATTTAAAGCCCTCCAAGTTTTTCGCTTGTTTTTGTAAAAATATACTCAGCGCACTGTATCTTTTGGCTGTGTAATTGTTTTTTACCATCATTGCGATATTTTTCTTGCTACCCACAAGCACAACCATTCGTTTCGCTCGTGTAACTGCGGTATAAAGCAAATTTCTTGTCAAAATACTACTAGCGCCCGCAATTATTGGAATAATTACCACATCAAATTCACTACCTTGACTTTTGTGTATGGTGATTGCATAACTAAGACTTAATTGCTTTGTGTCCTCACGATTGTATTCGGCAACTCTGCCGTCTTCAAAAGTTACCTCCAAACTGTCAGTTTCGTAATTAACATCAGTAACTGTTCCCATATCGCCATTAAATACCGCTTCACCTACCTCCCAACTACCGTTTGCGCGAGGCTTTTTCCACATTTGAGTGTAATTATTTGAGGTTTGCATTACTTTGTCACCCACACGGAAAGTAACAAAATCAAGTTTCAATTCTTTTTTGCCGTTTGCGCTAGGATTGATACGATTTTGTAAAATTGTATTTAGATTGTCAATTCCGCACACTCCTGCGCGCATAGGCGCAAGGACTTGAATTTTTTGTGGGCTAATATCTAAAAATTTAGGTATTCGCGTACTCACCATATTGAGTATCGTATTTGCGATTGCATCTTGACTATCGCGACTTTCAAAAAAGAAATCTGCACTTTTATTATCAATCAACGGCATATTTCCGTCATTAATAGCGTGAGCGTTTGTGATAATCAAACTCGACTCACTTTGCCTATAAATATGAGTGAGTTGCGCGCAAGCAATTTCGTTTGAAGCGATAATATCAGCAAGCACATTCCCCGCCCCCACGCTAGGCAACTGATTTTTATCTCCAACAAGTATTAGCCTTGTACCAACTTTTAGAGCGGAAAGAAGCGATAGCATTAGATTTACATCAACCATAGATACTTCATCTACAATTACCGCATCGTATGGAAATTTGTTTGTTTCATTGTAAAAAAACATTGCAGTATCTTCGCGTGTTGCCCCCTCGTGGAAATCAATCATCAACGCCCTATGAATTGTACTTGCTTCTTCCTTGCAACTTTCACTCATTCGCTTTGCCGCGCGCCCAGTTGGGGCAAGCAAAGCAATACGCCCGCAACGCTTGTTTAAGATACTCAATATGCATTTAATAATAGTAGTTTTTCCAGTCCCTGGACCACCAGTAATCACGCACACACCGTTGTTTACTGCCATATCAATGGCGTGCTTTTGGTCGGCGTGAAATTGCACTTTATTGAAGGTTTCAAACGCTTTTATCTCTTCCGTTAAGTCATTTTCGACATCAGTAGCCCCTGCGTTTAGGGTAAGCAATTTTGTAGCGATTTTTATCTCAGTATTATAAAATTTTACAAGCATTAGACAAGGTGTATCGTTAAAATCGCAACGCTTTATCACACTCTCCAACACTAACTGGTCGATAACTCCGTTTAGCGCATCTAGCCTATCCATTATCTCGATATTTAATAGCGCACTTAGCGAGGTATATACATCTTCCATAGGTAGATAAGTATTACCATCGTGTTCACTTGTTTCGTTCAATATATATATAAGCCCCGCGCGCAATCTATATTCGCTATCATCAGGAATACCTACATTCAAAGCAATCTTATCGGCAGTCTTAAAACCAACTCGCGACATATCTTCTACCAGTTGATATGGGTTGCTTTTTACAATTTCACGCGCTTCTTCGCCGTATTTATTGAATATCTTTACCGCCATATTTGTAGAGATATTGTACTCTTGCAAAAATATAACCACATCTTGCATATTGCGTAATTTTTGAAATTCTTGACCGATTTCGTACGCCTTTTTAGGGTTGATACCCCTAACTTGCGCTAGTTTTAGCGGACTTAATTCGATAATATCAAGAGTAGCCGTTCCAAAAGTATCTACAATCTTTTTTGCAGTTACGGGTCCTATTCCTTTTATCAAGCCACTTGACAAAAAACGGACTATACCGTCTTCGTTTTTAGGTTCTTGCAGAGTGTAAGTATCTACCCTAAATTGCTCGCCAAAGCGTGCATCAGTGATAAAATTTCCAGTAGCGGTAATCTCTTGCCCCTGAAAAATTGATGAGAGTTTGCCTACAATAGTAATGATTTCACGGTTAGCAGAAACACGAGCGACCGTAAAGCCGTTCTCTTTGTTTTGAAAAACAATATTCTCCACTATTCCCTTTAATACCATTACTTACTCACTTTTTATATTTTCAATTTCCGTCCAAATTCTGTCAATTCCGCGTTTGTCTTGCGAACTTATAGGCAAAATATTGTCTTTGCCTATACTCAACTCGTTTGCAATAATCGTGATATGCTTGTCAATTTGTCCGCGCGGAATTTTGTCTAGTTTAGTTGCAATCACGCTAAATGGAATATTGTAATAATACAAATATTCTAGCATTTGCTTGTCTTTTTCATTAGGTTTATGCCTAATATCTACCAACACAAACACGCGCTTTAAATTTTGGCTACTTTCTAGGTATGTGCCTATCAATTTTTGCCATTTTGCTTGCTCTTGTTTGCTGGCTTGTGCAAAGCCATACCCTGGCAAATCAACCAACATCAATTCATTATTAATATTGAAATAATTGATTAATCTAGTTCTACCTGGTGTGCTACTCGCTTTTGCAAGTTTGTTTCGATTCGCCATTGCATTTATTAGACTAGATTTACCCACATTACTACGCCCTACAAAAGCAAATTCAGGCAAGCCAAAATCTTTTAGTTGCGCAACACCCGCCACACTTGTAACAAATTCCGCAGACTTAATAATCATTATTTTTTCTCGCTTTTGTCTTTTTCCGCTTGTTCTTTTAGCGGTTTTAGAGGTTGTTGCAAAGCAATTTTTAGCACTTCATCAATCGTTTCCACGCAGTGAATATTTAGTTTGCTCTTTACTTCCTCTGGCAAATCCCACAAGTCATCTTTGTTGTCAATAGGAATAATACAATCTTTGATACCCACACGACAAGCACCGATTAGTTTGTCGCGCACACCACCGATAGGAAATACCCTACCACTTAGACTAATTTCACCAGTCATACCCAAATGTTCGCGAACAGGAATACCAGTAAAAGCAGACACCATTGCGGTAGTCATAGTGATACCAGCGCTAGGGCCTTCTACACCGTTTCCAGCAGATGGAATAGACACATGCACAGCGGTATCTTTGATTTTTTCTGGTGAAATACCCCAGTCTTTTGCACGGCTCTTTAACAATGTATAAGCAATTTTTGATGACTCTTTCATCATTTCACCTGGCCTACCAGTGAGCAAAATATCGCCTTTGTCTTTGTTGTCACAAAGAGTAGCCTCTACAATCATAGTAGTACCAGTAATTTCGCCAAACACAGCAAGCGCAACAACTTGACCTACCTTTCCGCCCTTGTAAATATCAAGCGTACGGTAGCGCTTGTGTCCCAAAAATTCCTCTATATTATCTTTATTGATATCTTTATATTTCTCGCCACTAACGGTAAATGTTGCATATTTTCGGCAAATTTCAGCAATTTTACGCTCTAAACCACGCACTCCGCCCTCAAAAGTAAACTCATTAATAATGATTTTCATCAAATCATCATCAATTTTTACCGTTCCGCTAGGAATACCAGCGAGTTTTTCTTGCTTAGGTATCAAATAGTTACGCGCAATGTGCATTTTTTCAATTTCTGTATATGGACGAAGTTGTATGATTTCCATACGGTCGCGCAAAGGCAATGGAATACCCGCCAAATCGTTTGCAGTCAAAATAAACATTACTTGACTAAGGTCATATGGCAATTCCAAAAAGTTGTCTTTGAAGTGGTCGTTTTGCGCTGGGTCAAGCACTTCTAGCAATGCACTCGCTGGGTCACCCCTCGCATCGCTTGTCATTTTGTCAATTTCATCTAGCAGAAATACTGGATTTATTGTACCCGCTTGCTTCATACCAGCCAAAATTCTACCACACATCGCACCTACATAAGTCCTACGGTGACCGCGGATAGCACTTTCATCATTTACACCGCCAAGACTTACTTGTACAAATTTTCTGCCCATTGCATTTGCGATAGATTTTGCAATAGAAGTTTTACCAACCCCTGGAGGTCCAACAAGACACAAAATTTGCGCATTTACTTTTCCTGTCAATTTGATTACAGCCAAACTCTCTAAAATTCGTTCTTTTACCTCTTGCAAAGCATAGTGCTCATCATCTAGTATTTTGCGCGCTTGCTTAATATCGATATTGTCCTCAGTTTTTTGTACCCAAGGTAATTCTAGCACTGTTTCAATAAAATTGCGCACATAACCAAGTTCTGGCGAACCAAAAGGCAACTTACCTAGCCTATTTACCTCTTTTAGCACTTTTTCCTCTAAGTCAGCAGGCATACCAAGTGCTTTTACTTTTTTGGTAAAATCTTCGATTTCATCAACATCGCCATTCAATTCTTCATTGATTACTTTTAATTGCTCACGCAAGAAAATTTCTTTTTGCGTTTTTGCGATGTTTTCATTTACTTTTTCATCAATTTCGTGCTTTGTCTTTACATTTGTTAGCAAAATAACTGCATTTTTGTACAAAATCTCCAAACGCTTTTCCACATCAGCAGTTGCTAGCAATTCGCAATGCATTTCCCTATTATCTTTAACAAGGTAATACACAAAACAGTCCCCAAAGTCTGCTGGTGATAATTCTTCATCTTCAAGCGCACCGCGCAACTGATTTGGCATAGAAGTTTCCAAAGCGATTTCGTGCAATTTTTGGCGCAATGACTCCATCAATTCATAACTTCTAGGAGAATCAGCGTTCTGCTCCTCCATAATCTCAGCCGTAACTTTCATTTCGCCATTTGTAGATACGCTGTTGATTGCTACGCGCGCATCACCGCTCAAAATTACTCGCAAATTTTTGCCTTGTGGCATAATGCGCTTGATACTACATAAGCAACCCACATTCAAAAAGTCATCTTGTGTAGGTTCGCTGGTAAAATTTTTGCTAGTTACTACTACCAACTGTTCCTCTGCATCAAATGCGTCTTTGACGCTTTTTGACTCAATTTCATTGTTTATATCGCAGGTAATATTTACACCTGGGATAGCAACTATATTGCTTAAAAAGATAGCGTTAAACACTCTACCTTTGGATTTTTTTGTTTCAACATTTTGCATAGTTTGTTCTTCATTTAATTTCATTTCTTGCTCTGCCATTGTTTCACTCTCCTAAAATTCTAGTAAATTTAAGACATTTTAACATTTTATTATAACTTAAATAAATAAAAAAAGCAACAACTTTGTTACTT
>CAVBHV010000005.1:0-4724 GCA_963595385.1 bacterium | reverse complement strand
AATTTAAAATTTTGTTTTGTAAGTAGTGTTCTCTATTTTTTGCGAAATTCTATATATAAGGCTTGTTTTTCTTGTAAAATCTATTCAACAGTCACCGATTTTGCAAGATTGCGAGGCTTGTCGGGGTCTAAATTTTTGGAAATCGCCGTTTTGTACGCTAAAATTTGTAATGGTTTCATTGCTACGAACGGCGCAAGCAAATTTTCCACCTCTGGCAAAAATATTTGTTTATACACAAAATTTTGCAGACTCTTGAACGGGCTAAACAATATAACCTTTGCGCCACGACTGTTTAGTTCGTGAATATTGTTTATGGTTTTATCTATCAAATCACTTTGAGTAAGTATGGCAATTACAACACTATCTTTGTGTATCGATGCAAGGCTACCGTGTTTCAATTCTCCAGCAGGCAACGCCTCACAGTGAATATATGACACCTCTTTTAGTTTTAAAGCACCTTCTAGCGCAAGCAAGTAATCAATACCCCTACCTAAAAAATATATACTTTCTTCATTTTTGATTTCTTGTGCAATATTAGAAATTAAAGGAGCATAATCTCGCTTTTGATACATAAATGCAGTATTTTTGATTAAGGCGGTACTAAATTTTATAGGTTTTTGTAAAATTTCAGCCATATGCTCAATAAAGGCATAAAGCGAAGCAATTTGCGCCATATATGCTTTTGTTGAAGCAACAGCAATCTCTACCCCAGCGCTAGTCGGCACGACATAATCTACAATCTTTTCCATACGGCTTGCTGGCACATTTGTAAAAGCAATAGTCGTAGCCCCAAAACTTTTTACCAACTCAACACACGAAAGCGTATCAGCCGTTTCACCACTTTGACTGATAAATAAGCAAATGCTTTTTTCATCGATTATAGGTTGCTTGTATCGAAATTCACTTGCGTAGTCCAAATCAACTGGAATTGCTAGTTGCTGTTCAATAATGTATTTTGCAATCATTCCAGCGTGTAATGCCGTACCACACGCGGTGATATGTAGATTGAAATTTTGTTTAAAAATTTGTGGTGGAATTTTTTGCAAAATTTTCATTTTCTTAATTCTATCTATTGTGTCAATTACACTTTGCGCGCCTTGCTCAATTTCCTTTTCCATAAAGTGATTATATTCACCAAGCATCACTTGTTCTACTTGTAGTTTTATGATATCAAATTTTATTTTTTTGACTTTAAAATTTTGGTCGTAAACAACTATTTTATTTTTCTCAATGTATCCAAATTCGTTATCTTGAATTGCATAAAATTTCTGCACATAATTTATCAATGCTGGTGTATCACTTGCCAAAAAATTTTCGCCATTTCCCTTACCTAAAATCAGCGGACTTTTATGCTTTGCAAAGAAAATACAATCATCAATTCCTTTTACCACTATACCCAAAGCATACGCACCTACACATTTAGTCATCACCTCTTTAATCGTGCGTAGTACCTCATTTTTAGTCGGTTTTATAGTACTATGCAATGTACTATGCATAGTATTATGCAATGATTTTGCGCATAATTTATGCGATAAATACTGAGAAATTGCTTCCGTATCTGTTTCTGAGTTGAATTTCACCCCTTCTTTAATTAAGTGGCTTTTTATATCCATATAATTTTCAATTATGCCATTGTGTACGACCGCAACTAAATGCTCGCTATCAACTTGCGGGTGCGCATTTGCTTCGCTCGGTTCACCGTGAGTTGCCCACCTAGTATGACCTATCGCACACGATGCGGGGATAATTTTATTCTTTAAAAATGTCGATAAATTTTGGAGTTTCCCTACCCGTTTTGCGCAACGCAAATTTTGATTTTCGACATAAGCAATCCCCGCCGAATCGTACCCGCGATACTCCAACGCTTTTAGACAATCAACCACAATCGGAACTGCCAATTTTTCACCCACATAACCCACTATTCCGCACATATTTCACCTCCTTGATGTTGTAAAATTTTCCACGCCTTGGCTAAAATTTCTTTTTCGCTAAATTGATTTGTATAGACAAAAATTTTACCAGTTTTGCTACTAGTTATAAATTTTTTCGCTTGATTGACTATGCCCAAATTTCCATCAATTATATCAACAGAGGTAGGACAAACTTTTTTGAAAATAGGTCGTAAAAATATGTAATGCGTACACCCCAGCACTATTGCATCAATTTCACCCAAAAGTGGATTTAATGTTTTCTCTATACAAGGTCGCAAATTATCTAAGTTGTCTATATTTTGCTCAATCAGTGTTGCTAGGTTTACGCAAGGTTTTATGATTACATTTTCATTATCTAAAATGTTTTGTATATTCCTATTATATTTAATTGTGTTTGGAGTTGCCAAAAGTAAGATTTTCTTTTTATTTTTTTGCAAAGCAACTTTTATAGCAGGCTCAGCACCTATTACGGGAATGTCAAAAATCTTCCTCGCTTGATGAATGTTGGTCGCAGTGAGAGTATTGCACGCAAAAATAATTGCTTGCGGACAATATTTATCTACTAAAAATTTTAGATTATCTATGCTTTCTTTTCTCAATAGCGAAACGGGTTTGTTACCAAACGGCGCGTTCTTTTTATCTGCAAAATAAATATAGTCGCAACTTTTTATTTGATTTTGCAGTGAGTAAAGCACAGTTAAGCCCCCTACTCCGCTATCAACAATTAATACTGGTTTATTTTTCATATAAGTAATGTATGAACTTGTACTCGCTTTGGTAACAAAAAATTTTGAGATTTACAAAAAATCTTTGTATCTTTTGGTATGCACAACTTCGTTTATTGCACTCGCAATCACCTTTGCGCAATTTTTTGTGTATATGTCAATTTCCTTTGGTGTTACTACAAAATCAGTTAATTCGCTACCTAAATTGCTCGCATTTATCATCATAGGCACACCTATTGAGATTATGTCCGCTCCTAAAAAATTTTTGTTTAATCTTTTGTTTTTACTACCTATACCCGCCCCTGGTGAAATACCAGTGTTACTAAATTGAAAACTACAACCAATTCTTGCTGATTCACGCGCGGTAAGCGCATCAATTACAATTACAATATTAGGTCTTACCGCGTTGACAGCGCCCAACACAATATCCGCAGTCGCAAAGCCATTGATACCGCTTACCCCTGGAATTAGCGCGCACAAGTCGCCCAAACTATCTCGCAACTCACTAGGAATGTTGTGCGTGGCAAGTAAATTTTTGACAACCATCGCCCCTAAACTATCTGCAATTAAAAAAGCATTACCTAGCCCAACTACTAAAAATGTAGGCGATTTTATTTTAAGTTTTGAAATATAATTCTTTAAAATTTCTACAATCTTGCTTGTCACATACTTGCGTGCTAGTTCGTTGGTGCAAAAGATTTTAGACACATTTAAAGTAGTATATGCGCCTTGTTCCTTTTGGTATTTTTTAGCAAGAGAAGATGAATTTATATCTAAATAATATTCCTTAACACCATATTTCCCTTTAAAAATTATTTCACCCAAAACGCCAGTTTCACGCGCATCTAGGATTGATTTAACTTTGTTTTCTGCCATATTGCCTCCTAATTTTCAATTATTTACAAAAATTTAGTTTATAACTCTTGCAAAATATCAAAATTTATGGTATTCTTAATGAGTAACAAAAATTTTTAGGAGATATTAAAGTGGCAAACATTAAATCACAGAAAAAAAGAATTGTAACTAACGAACAATGTCGCATTGCCAACAAGTCTAAAAAATCTCGTATTGCTACTGAAATTCGCAACTTCCGCGAAGCAATAGCAAAAAAGGATTTTGAAACTGCTGATGCAAAATTAAAGACTATCGTTAGTTTGATTGACCGCGCGCGTTTGGACAATGTTTATCACGACAACACTGCTTCAAGAAAGAAAGCAAACCTTGCTCGTGAATTGTACAATGCTAAAAACGAGTCAAAATAATTAAGAGTTTTTAGCCTCCCTATTTGTGGAGGTTTTTTTAAATTAAAATATAGGAGCAAATTATGAAATTAATATTAAATGCCGATGATTTTGGGCTTAGCCCTAGTATAAATAAGGGTATTGTAGATTGTTTTAAAGCGGGGTTGATTTCTAGCACGACCATTATGATGAATACCCCATACACAGATGAAGCGATACAACTTGCAAAGGAGCATAATATCAAAAATATAGGTATTCACCTAAATCTCACATATGGCAAATCAGTCTTGCCAGCAAGCGAAGTGCCTAGCCTAGTAGATGAAAACGGCGTTTTTCACTATGTGTGTATGTTAGGTTATTATACTCAATATCTTGATGCAAAAAAAGAATTGCGTGCGCAAATTGAAAAATTTTTAGCAACTGGACTTACCCCTACTCACCTAGACCACCACCACTATTTCAACGAAATTCCAAATATTTTGAAAGCATATCTCGAACTTGCAAAAGAATACAATTTACCAGTTCGTAGTATGGACGACAACGCTCGCGCTCTTGCTCGTGAAATGGGACTAAAAACAACTGATGAATTTAGTTTTGCTTTTCACGGAAACGGCGTAGATATAGGCACTTTCCAAATCTTGAAAAGTTTGTTTTGGAATAGAGATATTAGCCTCGAAATTCTCACTCATGTGGGTTATTTAGATGAATACACACGCTCGCAAACCAACTACTTAAAGCGCGAAGATGAAATTGCAGTTTTGCGCGAAGCGAAAGAAAAAGGCTATTTTGACAATGTCGAATTAGTCGGTTTTGGCGATATATAACAC
>CAVBHV010000004.1:0-21018 GCA_963595385.1 bacterium | reverse complement strand
TAATATAAGTATGTTTACGAATTATGATGCTTTGGAAATAATGAGGATTAATCCAAATTTTAAAAAATCTATTTTGCGTAGCCTACCAAGTGGGCTGACTAGACTTGAACAAGGTCTTTTTGTCTATACAAAATTGTGTTCTGTACTAAATTACGATGCGGGCTTTTTTGCTGCTGAGCAAGTAGGGGCGGAGCAACAAAAGCAAATAGATTTAGATTATATAGAAAGAGTCGGTGAGGAAACGAACGATGTTGTTTGTTATAATTTCAATTTAATTTGCATCGACCTGTTAAAAGAGTTGGGCATTAATGCTGAATTTGTGAGTGGTGCAAATTTTGATGATGGCACAAGAGCCTATGGAACGCATAGTGATATTGTGATGCATATTCCGCCTATGCCAAAAGAAGATTTACCACTGGGGCTAAAAGTCGATGAGAAAATTGTGCTTTATGGTCACTCCGATATGACAAACTTGAAAGTTGGCGATAGATTGAGAGCGATTTTGCTAGATAGGCGCAGAAATGACCAGCCAGAATTACAAACTCAAATTATGGAAAATTTTTATGCGTTGTTAGACAAAATTGCTAGTATCGTGCGCAAACAAGACAATATTCTTCAAAAACAACAAAATGAAGAAAAATTCAATGAGCAAAAAGTTAAAATGCTAGAAGATAAATTTTATGATTATGCTTATCAAGAAATAGGTTTTTTAAGTGATAGTGAAAAAATAGATATCTTATTAGAACAGGTCGGCAAGATTGATTTAAGCGATATTGCTTCGATGAAATATGTAAAAAAACTTTACAAAAGCATTTCAAGCGGTCTTGATAACGCCGAGAATTACGGTTACACAATAATTAAAGAGAAAAAAGATAACGAAAGATTTGGTATGGTAGGAATTTTGTCCTTTGCTGGGCAAGATAGCAACTTTTATATAAAAATCACTCCGCCAAACGAAATGAGCGAGATTAAGCACGACATTTTGCAAGAGGGATTTGATAACGGCACTTATGACTATATCGGTGGTTACTACGATATAAACAGTATCATTCCTGATATAAAAAGCGCATATGTCGAAGAACATTCAAATATGGAGGTTGCGCGCAAGCAGTTGGAGTATCACAAACAAACGGGCAAGTGGCTATCTGGGAATGAGTGGACTGTTTCACCAAAATTGATTGCTTATTGTGAATATGCAGAAAAAATGAACAACAAAACTTTTCACAATCAAAATAACCTCAATGTCACGCCAGAAGAACACACAAGATAGAATAAGCGGTAAAAATTTTAAAATATAAGTGAAATGCAAATTTTATCAGTAATGTTTAAAGAATAAAACACAAGGAGCAAGGTATGTACGAAAAATATTTAAAGTTATGCGATAAAGCATTGCGTGAGTGCGCAAGTGATAAAAATAAAAGAAAGCGCCTAGAAATTGCAAAAGAAATGTTATCCATTCCAAATAGCCTTTTGTCGATGTCAATAAATACCGCTTTGCAAATCTTTGTAGATTTAGGTTACACAAAGGAACAAGCGCGTGCCGAGTATATCATTGCAACGGAATTGAATAAATAATTCAAATAGAAATGAAAATTTAGAGGGTAAATTTGACTTAGCCCTCTTTTTATGTTATATTTTGATAAAAGGAGTGCGGGACTATGTTGAATTTGGATAATTATCAAAATACTGCTCATCAAATCAAAAAAGGTTCTAGTGAAAAATATATTCTAGTGACTGAGAGTGATGTGCTTTATTTTAAAAAGAATATCAGCAACAATTATGGCGTGATATTGCCAAATGATGTTTTGGAAGTCTTTGTTTCGTATATTTTGGAGCATACTGGGTGCAAAAATTTTGTAAAATACGATTTTGCGACCTTGAACGGCGAGCGTGGTTGCGTGAGTAAGTCGTTTTTGTCTGGGGTTAAATACGAAATTTCTTTACTTGATGCAATGGAGTTGTTGTATGCCAACAAAGTCCAAAATTCGGTACTTGATATAGATACAAAATTTGATAATGAGTTTTTCTCTCAATTTTACAATTTTGCGGTTGAAAACGAAATGAATAGAGGCGGTAGTACTTTCACAATCGACTCAATTTGCGAAAAAATGGAAGAATTTGCGCAATATTATAGAGTTCGTTTTGATAAAAGGAAAACCGCTAATAGATTGCGCGAAATCGCCACTTATGACTATTTTTTAGGCAATAGCGATAGAAATTGGACAAATTTGGAGTTTTTGGTCACCAAAGATGAGTTGAAACTGGCACCTATCTTTGATAATGGTATGAGTTTTGGAATTTGGCACTTTGAAAATGACGGGAAAGCGCCAGTTTTTAGTCATTTGGGCTTTACCGCAATAGATGATGAGGAAAATTTGGAACAAAATAATTTGCTCAAAGATGGTGGGTTGATTGTGTTAGATATTATGCGTGAAGCAAAAAATAATAAACGCGTGGCAAAGCTGGTGGAAATCTTTAAAAATCTCGATTTTTCCAAAATGTTAGCAAAATTTAAGGCCGAAAATAATATCGAAATAGATGAAGATGTCGAAAATTATATCACCCAAATTTACGAAATGCGTGTTAAATTGTTTAAACAAAAAGAAAACAAAATCCACAAAATCATAAATCGCCATAATATGGAAGAACAAAAAACACAGTAAAACTAAAAAAACAAGCAGAAAATGCTTGTTTTTTGTGTAATAAGTAATTTGCGGAGCCAAGGTGTTTTTCTATACCACAAGTAAGCGCAGGGAGGCGTGGAACGGCTCACTAGCGGTTGGTGGTATAGGCTTGCTAAGATAGCAAGCAAAAAAATTTTGAGAAAACAAAATTTGAACAATACACAACCAACACAAATACAAAAACCATAACAATAGAATGATGACACATATTGCCTCCGCGGAGGGGGCAATAGCAGAAAGGAGAGAAATATCGCGGAGCCAAGGTATTTTTCTATACCACAAGTAAGCGCAGGGAGGCGTGGAACGGCTCACTAGCGGTTGGTGGTATAGGCTTGCTAAGATAGCAAGCAAAAAAATTTTGAGAAAACAAAATTTTTTTAAAAAATACCTTGACAATTTCCTCCAATTATTATATACTTATCTCACTGTTAGTCTGGGTAGAAACTCAAAGTTACCGCAAAATAGCAACATTTTACGGACAATTTGAGCGTACAAGTGGTGCAAAAGCACTGCGTTCAAGCGTTACGAAAAATTTTTATTTTTTTTGACTTACAGTGTGATACACACGGGTGCGTATTCGTGTGCGCGTGGCATTATTATAGTTTAAAAAATTTTTTTAAATTAATTTTTAGAGCCATACGGCACGCGAAAAAACATAGTGTGTTGGTCTATCGGTATTAAACTTTGGGTTTGCGATAGGCGGGTGATTACACCTAACGCTTGAAGAGTTACACTTTTTGGAGGTCGTACAATGAGTACACAAAAAATCAGGATTAAGTTGAAGTCGTTTGACCACCGCTTAATCGATGAGGCTGCCGCTCGCATTGTTGAAGCAGCTACAAAGTCTGGTTGCAAGATTTCTGGACCTATTCCACTTCCAACCGACAAAGAAATCATCACTATCCTTCGTTCACCACACATCAACAAGGATAGCCGTGAGCAATTTGAATTGCGCACACACAAACGCTTGATTGATATTTTCAGCGCAAACAGCAAGACAGTTGACACTTTGAGTAAACTTGACTTGCCTGCTGGTGTTGATATCAATATCAAATTATAGGCAAACAACAATAAGGAGAGTTAGTTATGAACAAAGCAATCTTAGGTAAAAAACTTGGTATGACTCAAGTCTTTGCTACCAACGGATTAGTAATCCCTGTAACAGTTGTTGAAGCCGAGCCAAATGTTATCGTTCAAATTAAGAACGAGGACAAGGACGGTTACAATGCGATTGTTGTTGCCTATGGTAGTATCAATAAGGACTTAGTAAATAAGCCAAGAATGGGTACATTTGAAAAGGCTGGCGTGGAGCCTAAGCGCATTTTGCGTGAATTCCGCGTGCAAGACATTTCTACATACTCTGTTGGACAAGAAATTAAGTGCGATGTATTTAGTGAAGGCGAAAAAGTAGATGTAATCGGTAACAGCCGTGGTCATGGTTTCACTGGTTTAATCAAACGCTGGAATATGCGTCACCAAGACAACACACACGGTGGTAACAAGATTCACCGTCACCAATCTTTGGGTAGTGGTCCTGGAATTGCCAAAGTATTTAAAGGCAAGAGAATGGCTGGTCGTATGGGTGGCACTCGCACAACAGTTCAAAACCTTGAGGTCGTAAGGGTTGATAGTAGTAGAAACTTAATTTTGGTAAAAGGCGCTATTCCTGGCCCACGCAATGGTGTGGTTATGGTAAGAAACGCTGTCAAAGCCTAGAAGGAGTGAATTATGCCTACAACAAAAGTTTATAATTTGCAAGCCGTTGAAGTCGGTAATGTGAAACTTGATGATGCAGTATTCGGTGCAGAATACAATGAGGCACTCATTCATCAGGTTGTGGTAGCGTACCTTAACAACCAAAGACAAGGTACAAAGGCAAACCTTAGCCGTAGCGAAGTGCGCGGTAGAGCGAAAAAGCCTTGGCAACAAAAGCACACAGGTCACGCTCGTCAAGGTAGCCGTCGTGGTCCTCAATGGACAAAAGGTGGACTTGCATTTGCTCTTAAACCTCGTGATTACTCACAAAAGGTAAACAAGACAGCAAAGAGAGTTGCTTTCTGTAGCGCTATTAGTGCTAAAATTGCTCAAAAAGATGTTTTCGTTGTTGAGGACTTCAATTTGGCAGACCACAAGACAAAAAATATGCAAGCAGTATTAGATGCGTTTAAGTTTAACAAATCAGTTTTGGTTGTTTTGGACCAAGCGAACGAAAATGTTATGAAATCTAGTGCAAACATTGCAAGAGTTTTGGTGGAAAACTTTAACATTTTAAATGTTTACCAAATCGTTAGTGCTGATAAAATTCTTATCACTAAACAGGCGATAAAATCTATAGAGGAGGCTTATACTGAATAATGGAAGCAAATAAGATTATTATTAAACCGCTTTTGTCAGAAAAGAGTTATGCCGATATAGCAAAGAAACGCTACTGGTTTGTGGTTGAGAAATCAGCTACTAAGACTCAAATCAAAAGCGCAGTACAAGAGTTGTTTAATGTTGATGTTGAATCAGTAAACACTCAAATTACAGCAAAAAAACCTAAAAAAAGGCAAGGAAGAACTGCTGGTTACACTACAAGTGTGAAAAAGGCAATCGTTGTTTTGAAAAAGGACAGCAAGCCTATCGCGTTCTTTGAAAGCTTGTCGTAATGCAGGAGGAGGATAGTTATGTCAGTTAAAAGATTTAGACCTATAACACCTACTTTGCGTCACACCATTCGTCCAACTTTTGAGGAGTTGACTACAAAAACCCCTGAAAAGTCATTGTTGAAACCAATCAAGAAGAATGCTGGTCGCAATATGTACGGCAGAATTACTGTTCGTCATCAAGGTGGCGGTACAAAGAGAAAATACCGTGTCATTGATTTCAAGCGTAACAAAGATGGTATTCCTGCAACAGTAAAGACTATTGAGTACGATCCAAACCGCAGTGCTTACATCGCTTTGCTAAACTATGCAGACGGTGAAAAGCGTTACATCATCGCTCCACTTGGACTTACAGTAGGTCAAGTAGTTATGAGCGGTGCAAACTGTGAAATTAAAGTAGGTAACGCAATGCCTATGGCTGATATGCCAGTTGGTACAGTTATCCACAATATTGAAATGCAACCAGGCAAGGGTGGACAAATGGCGCGTAGTGCTGGTAACTCTGCTCGTTTGGTAGCAAAAGAAGGTAGCAGAGCAACTTTGAAGTTGCCTAGTGGCGAAATGCGTATGGTTTCTGCAAAATGCCGTGCTACTATCGGTCAAATTGGTAATGTTGACCACGAGTTGGTTAAATGGGGTAAGGCTGGTAACACTCGTTACCGCGGTATCCGTCCAACTGTTCGTGGTAGTGTTATGAACCCAGTTGATCACCCACATGGTGGTGGTGAGTCAAAGGCTCCAATCGGTTTGCCTGGTCCTCGTACCCCTTGGGGTAAACCTGCTCTTGGTAAAAAGACTCGTAACAAACGCAAACCAAGCAGTAGTATGATTTTAAAGAGAGTTAATTAGGAGTAAGCATTATGAGTAGAAGTTTGAAGAAGATGCCGTATGTGGAAAAGCGCTTGATGGCAAGAGTCCAAGAACTAAACGCCAAGAATGAGAAGAAACCAATCAAAACTTGGTCTAGAGCAAGCACAATCTACCCTGACTTTGTAGGACACACAATCGCTGTTCACAACGGTCGTAAACACATTCCCGTTTACTGTTCTGCTGAAATGGTAGGACACAAACTCGGCGAGTTTGCTCCAACTAGAACATTTAAGGGACACAGCGGTTCAAAAGTCGCTGATGCCAAGAAATAAGAGTGAGGTATAATGTATGGCAAAAAGAATGAGAGAAAAAGCACTTGCCCGCAAAGCAAATGCTGACCGTCGCCCTCAAGCAACGGCTAAGTATATTCGCATAAGCCCAAGCAAAGTTCGCATTGTCCTCGATATTATTCGTGGCAAAAGTTACAATGACGCTATGGCTATTTTGCAAGGCACTCCAAAGGCTGCTAGTGAAGTTTTGGTTAAAGTGCTTGCATCTGCTGGTGCAAATGCTGAATTTAAAAACATTGCAAAAGATGACCTTTTCGTTGTAGAAGCATACGCTAACGAAGGTCCTACTTACAAGAGATGGTGGCCACGCTCACACGGCAGTGCAGACCAAATCTTGAAACGCACAAGTCACATTACTATTATCCTTGATGAAAAGAATGTTGCACCTGTTGCTGTTAAAAAGTCTGCAAAGACTGAAAAAGCAACCGCTACTGCAAATGTAGATGTTGCTGAAACTGTAAAAGAGCAAGTAAAAGCAGAAACTGCTAGCGCAAAAAAGCCTGCTAGCAAGACTACTAAGAAAACAACTACTACAAAAGGAGGCGCGAAGTAATTATGGGTCAGAAAGTTAATCCACACGGACTTAGAGTTGGTGTTGTAAAAGACTGGGACGCAAACTGGTACGCTGACAAAAAGGATTTTGCAAAAAACCTTTTAGAGGACAACACTGTTCGTGAATTTATACTTAAAAAATACCACGATGCATTAATTTCTCGCGTTACTATCGAACGCGCACAAGGCGCTCAAGGTAAAGTGGTAGTAAACATCATTACTGGTAGACCAGGTCTTATCATTGGACAAAAGGGTGCTGGTATTGAGCAATTAAAGAAGGAACTTGACAAACTAGTTGATGGTAAGCAAGTTTCAATCAACATCAAAGAAGTGAAAAATCTTGACACTGATTCAGCAGTTGTTGCTCAAACAATCGCTGCTCAAATCGAAAAGCGTGTTTTGGTGAAGCGTGCAATCAAATCTAACTTGCAACGCGTAATGAAAGCAGGCGTGCAAGGTTGTAAGATTTTGGTTAGTGGCCGTATCAATGGTGCTGAAATCGCTCGTAGTGAGCAATACTCACAAGGTTCAGTTCCTTTGCACACAATCAGAGCCGACATCGACTATGGTTTTGCAGAAGCACACACTACATACGGTGTACTTGGTGTAAAGGTTTGGATTTACAAGGGTGAAATCTTAAAATCTAACAAAACTCCTAGCAAACAGGGGGGTGAGCAATAATGTTAATGCCAAAGAGAACAAAACACCGTAAGGTGCAAAAAGGCCGTATGAAGGGTGAATCTTTGCGCGGTAATCGTATCGCTTATGGTGAATACGGACTTGTTGCTACTGCTCCTTGCTGGGTAAAATCAAGACAAATTGAGGCAGCGCGTGTTGCGATGACTCGTTATATGAAAAGAGTAGGTACTGTTTGGATTAAAATCTTCCCAGACAAACCTTACTCACAAAAACCTTTGGGAACTCGTATGGGTAAAGGTAAAGGTAATTTGGAAGGCTGGGTTGCTGTTGTTCGCCCAGGTAGAGTGTTGTTTGAAATCGCTGGCGTTTCAGAAGAAGTTGCTAGAGAAGCACTCCGCTTGGCTGCTCACAAGTTGCCAGTTGAAACCAAATTCTACAGCAAGGCTGACTTAGACAGCATTGTTGATGCCAAACTCAACGGTACTACCAAAAAAGAGACCAAAGAGGAGGGAGTAAGCAATGAAAACTAAGGAATTTAGAGAAATGACCACAGAAGAATTGCAAAACAAGTTGAAAAGTTTAAAAAGCGAACACTTTAACTTGCGCTTCTCTCACGCAACTGGTCAATTAACAAATCCTATGATGCTAAACTCAATCCGTAAGGACATCGCAAAGGTTATGACAATCTTGCGCGAGCGTGAGTTGGCTGAGAGTAAAAAGGAAAATTAAGGGTGGAGGATAGAATATGGAAAACGCACAAGTAAGAAATAGCCGTAAACAACGCACAGGTATCGTTGTTAGCAACCTTATGAACGGGACTGCTGTTGTAGCAATCGTAAACAGTGTTCGCCACCCTATTTATAAGAAAATCGTTAAAAAGACTGTAAAGTTCTTTGTTGACGACCCTAAAAATGAGTGTTCAATAGGCGATAAGGTCGTAATCGCTGAAACTCGTCCATTGTCTAAAAACAAACATTTTAGATTGGTTAAAATCGTAGAAAAAGCGAAATAGTAAAGGAGTAATCTGTTATGATAATGCCTCAAACAAAATTAAAAGTAGCCGACAACACTGGTGCAAAAGAATTGATGTGTATCCGCGTGCTTGGTGGTTCTTTTAGAAAAACTGGTAATATCGGTGATATTATCGTTGGTACAGTTAAAAATGCTATCCCAGGCGGTAGCGTAAAGAAAGGTGATGTTGTAAAGGCCGTAATCGTCCGCAGTAAGCGTGGCGTGCGCAGACCAGATGGTAGTTCAATCCGCTTCGATGAAAATGCTTGCGTAATCATCGACAAGGACAAACAACCAAAAGGTACTCGTGTATTTGGACCTATCGCAAGAGAACTCCGTGAGCGCGACTTTATGAAAATTATTTCGCTCGCTAACGAAGTACTATAAGGAGGAAATCTTAATGAACAGCAATTTAAGAACAGGCGACAATGTAGTCGTTATAGCAGGTAAAGACAAGGGTAAAACCGGTAAGATTATGTCCTCTGACAGTCAAAAAGGTAGAGTTGTTGTGGAGGGTGTAAATATCGTTCACAAACACTCAAAACCTCGTTCTCAAAAAGATAAAGGTGGCATCAAAAAGGTTGAAGCAGGAATTGATGTTTCAAATGTTATGCTACTTTGCCCATCTTGTGGTAAAGCAACTCGTATCGGACACGCTTTCGATGAGAAGGGTACAAAACACCGCGCTTGTAAGAAATGTGGCGCATTTATGGACGGCGTAAAACAAACAAAAGCCAAAAAAGATGCTAAACAAGCAAGCGAAAAGAAAGAAAAGGTCGAAAAAGCGGAAAAGACAACAAAAGAAACTAAAAAAACCGCTCCTAAGACAACTAAGGCAAGTGGCGTAGAAGCTGGTAAAACAACTGCTACAAAGCGTAAGACCCCAGTTGCTAAATCTCAGGGCAAGTAACCACGATTGGAGGAATAAATAGTGAAAGATGAAGTTAATCAGGTTGCTAAAGAAACTGCAACCGATAGCAAAGTAGCAAGCAAAAAGGCAAAACCTCGTTTGCAAGTTTACTACGAAACAAAAGTTGTTCCAGCACTTGAAAAAGAGTTGGGTTACAAAAACATCAATCAAGTTCCACGCATTAACAAAATTGTGGTAAATGCTGGTCTTGGTGATGTAAAGGACAACGCAAAGAGCTTTAATATGGCTGTTGATGAATTAGGACTTATCACAGGTCAAAAACCTTTGGTTACAAGTGCTAAAAAGGCAGTTGCAAACTTCAAACTTCGTGAAGGTATGAAGATTGGTGCAAAGATTACTTTGCGTGGCGACAAAATGTGGGAGTTTTTGGACAGATTAATCTCTGTTGCGCTTCCTCGTGTAAGAGATTTTAGAGGTGTTTCTGCAAAGTCTTTCGATGGCAAAGGAAACTACTCAATGGGTATTAAAGAACAATTAGTATTCCCAGAAATCGACTACGACAAAATCGAAAAAGTAAGAGGCTTCGATGTATGTATCGTTACTGATGCAAATACCGACAGCGAAGCAAAGGCGCTCTTGACAGCATTAGGAATGCCTTTCAAAAAGGCGTAGGAGGAGAGTAAAATGGCAAGAAAAAGTTTAGTATTAAAGGCTAAAAAGCCTCAAAAGTTTTCAACTCGTGAATACACTCGTTGCTCAATTTGCGGTCGTCCTCACGCAGTTTTGAAAAAATATGGCATTTGCCGTATCTGTTTTAGAGAAATGGCATACCGCGGAGAAATCCCAGGTGTCAAAAAGGCAAGTTGGTAAGGAGGAGTATTATGATAGTTACAGATGTTATTTCAGATATGTTGACTCGCGTTAGAAACGCTATCAACGCTAAACACGCAACAGTAGATATTCCTACTAGCAAAGTTAAACTTGCTATTGCTGGTATTCTTAAAGAAGAAGGCTACATTGATGATTTTGCAGAACAAGGCGAAGGCGTAAACAAAGTTATCCACATCACTTTAAAGACTGATGCAAAGGGTAAATATGTGATTACTGGCTTAAAGAGAATCTCAAAACCAGGTCTTCGTATCTATGCTAGCGTTGACAAACTCCCACGAGTTATCAACGGCTTGGGTATCGCAATCATCTCTACAAGTAAAGGAATTATGACGGACAAGCAAGCCCGCAACCAAGGTATCGGTGGCGAAGTACTTGCGTTCGTATGGTAGGAGGTGTACTGTATGTCAAGAATAGGTAAAAAGCCAATCGAACTTCCTGCTGGAGTTGACTTCGCTGTTTCAAACAACAATGTTGTCACCGTTTCAGGAAAGTTGGGCAAACTCGAACAACAAGTAAGCAAATTGATTAAAGTTGAACTCGTAGAAGGTAAAGTGTACTTGACTACACTTAACAATTCTCGTGAGGCAAACAGTCAACACGGTCTTTACCGTACATTGATTGCAAATATGATTGAGGGTGTAACAAACGGTTTCTCAAAGAACCTTGTGATTAACGGTGTTGGTTACAAAGTATTTGACAAAAACGGTTCTCTCGAATTTAAAATCGGTTACAGCCACCCAGTTATCTTCCCAGCACCAGAAGGCATCACTTTGAGTTGCCCTAGTGTTACAGAAGTTAAAGTAAGTGGTTTTGACAAGCAAAAGGTCGGACAAGTTGCTGCGAATATTCGCGCACTTCAACCAGTTGAGCCTTATCACGCATACGGTATTCGTTATGTTGACGAAGTCGTTGTGAGAAAAGAAGGTAAGACTGCTGCTAAGAAGTAGTAGGAGGTAGTACAGATGATTAACAAAATTGATAAAAATAAAGAGCGTCAACGCCGTCACGCACGCGTACGCAACAAATTAAGCGGTACTGCCGAACGCCCAAGACTTGTGGTTTACCGCAGTTTGTCAAACATCTATGCTCAAATCATTGATGACACTAAGGGTGTTACACTCGTATCTGCTGGTACAGTGGAAAAAGCCTTGACTGACTCTTTGAAGGGCAAGACAAAATCAGAGCAAGCGTACTTTATCGGTGAAACAATCGCTAAACGCGCTCTCGAAAAGAAAATTACCAAAGTCGTTTTTGACCGCGGTGGTTACATTTATACAGGTCGAGTTAAACAAGTATCTGATGGCGCGCGTGCCTCAGGGTTAGAGTTCTAGGAGGAATTATGGCAGAAGTTAATAAAAATGACAACAAGCGTCGTTCCGACAACAAATCTCGTGGCAGACGCGAAGACCGTAAGCCAGTTGATGACGGTTTGACCAAAATTATGGTTAATGTGCGTTCAGTACAAAAAGTTATCAAAGGTGGTCGTACATTGAGTTTTAGCGCTCTTTGTGTCGTTGGTGACAAAAAGGGTCGCGTAGGTATCGGTACTGGTAAGGCTCGTGAAACTGTTAATGCTATTGAAAAAGGCTTTAACGATGCTAAGAAAAATATGATTACAATCACTATGGCAGGTACAACTATACCTCACGAAATCAAAATGAAGTATGGTGCTAGTTTGATTCACCTTATGCCTGCTAAACAAGGTACTGGTGTGATTGCAGGTGGTGCTGCTCGTCCAGTTTTGGAACTCGCTGGTATTAAAGATATTACCGCTAAAAACCACGGTAGTAACAATAAAATAAACACAGTTCGTGCTACATTTGAAGCATTAAAGGCTCTACAAACTGCTGAGCAAGTTGCTGAAAACCGTGGCAAGACAGTGGAAGAGTTGTAGGAGGCGAATTATGGAAAAAACATCAGCAAAAAAGCCAACTACGGCTAAACAAATCAAAATAAAATTAATTCACAGTGCAATTTGTACTACACCTAAACAACGCAAGACTTTGCGTGCATTAGGTTTGACTAAAATCAACCAAGTAAAAGTTATGCCAGACAACGAGGCTATGCGCGGTATGATTAAAGTCGTAAGTCATCTTGTACAGGTAGAGCAATAGGGAGGGAATTATGGAATTACACACACTATCTCCTGCACCTAACGCTAAGCACCGCCTTCGCCGTGTAGGTAGAGGTCGTGGCTCAGGTTTGGGCAAAACTTCTGGCCGTGGTGAAAATGGTCAAAACAAGCGTTCTGGTGGCGGTGTTCGCCCACTTTTCGAAGGTGGTCAAATGCCTTATATGCTCCACATTGGTAAACGCGGATTTACAAATGGAAAATTTAAATCTCAATACTCAACTGTTAATGTGTCTCAACTAGACTGCTTTGACGAGGGTACTGTGGTTACTGCTGAACTTTTGAAAGAAAAGCGTATCATTAGTAAAATCGAAAAAGATGGTCTTAAAGTACTCGGTGATGGTAAAATCACTAAGGCTTTAACTGTTAAGGCTAACAAATTTACCCAAACAGCCATTAAGAAAATCCAAAAGGCTGGCGGGACAGTTGAGGAGGCATAATGTTTCAAACATTAAGGAATGCTTTTAAGCAAAAAGACATTCGCAAGAAATTGCTTATTATACTGGGCATTATTCTTGTTTACAGACTAGGTTGTTGGTTGCCTATTCCAGGGCTTAACCCAGATGCTTTCGGTAGTATCACAGGTGAAAACCCAGGATTTTTAAACCTTCTTAGTTCTGTGTCTGGTGGCGCGTTGGCTAATGGTTCGCTATTAGCATTAGGCGTGGTGCCATACATCTCAGCATCAATTATAATGCAGTTACTTACAGTCGCTATTCCTGCACTTGAGCGTATCAGCAAGAGTGGTGAGGACGGCCGTAAGAAAATTGCACTTTACACTCGTATCGCTGCATTAGTTTTCTCAGTAATGCAAGCAATCGCCATCGTTGTTGCATTCAACAGCAATGGTGCTATCAACCTTGAAGCATTCGGCGCAGGTTCTCCAACTTGGTTAGTTCCTTTGGTAATTACACTTGTGTTGATTGCTGGTGGTATGTTCACTCTTTGGTTGGGTGAAAAAATCACTGACCAAGGTATCGGTAACGGTGTATCTTTGCTAATCTTTGTTGGTATCCTTTCTAGTGCAGGCTTTGCATTCTTGTCTGCTTGCAAACAAGTAGGTACAAACATTGAAGCACTCTGGGATATTTTAATCTTTGTTGCAGTGTTGATTGTTGTATTCGGTCTTATGGTTTTTGTTGACCTTGCTGAACGCAAAATTCCAGTGCAATATGCAAAACAAGTTAAGGGTCGTAAGATGTACGGCGGTCAATCTACTATGATTCCTATCAAGGTAAACGCAAACGGTGTATTGCCTATCATCTTCGCTACCGCTTTGGTAACATTCCCTCAACTTATTACTCAAATGTTCTGGCCTAACAGTGGCTTCTACAACTGGTGGGCAACATATTTGGGAACAGGTACTCCTTTGTACTTCGTTTTCAATGCTGTATTTATCTTCTTCTTCTCGTACTTCTATGCGCAAATCAGTTTCAACCCAGAAGATGTAAGCCGTAACTTACAACAAAGTGGTGGATTTATTACAGGTATCAGGGCAGGGCGACCTACTACTGACTACTTAAAGAAGATTAACAACCGTATCACACTATTCGGTGCAACATACTTGTCAATCATCTTTATTGTGCCTACATTGATTTTATCACTTATTCCTATGGGCGGAGCAAACCTTATGACCGCGTTTAGTGTAACTGGTATGTTGATTGTGGTAAGCGTTGCTCTCGAATTTGACAAGCAATTAGATGCGCAAATGCTAATGAAGAATTATCGCGGTTTCTTAAAATAGTTTACCAACTAATAAAAAAGGAGATAGTTATGAAATTAGCAATTCTCGGTCCTGCGGGAAGCGGAAAAGGACAAAATACAGGTAGTATCGCAAAACATTACAACTTAAAGCACATTGTGGTAGGCGATATAGTCAAAGCCGAAATTCGTAACAAAACGGAAGTAGGTAAGATTATGTACGAATACACCAGTGTCGGCAAATTTGTGCCAAGCGAAATCGTTATGCAAGTGCTTGATGGACAAATGAAAGATTTGAGCGGATTTGATGGTTATATCATTGACACCGCTCCAATCAATATGGACCAATATAGCAAGATGAATACCGCTGAACTTGATGCGGTACTCTCACTCGAAGTAGATGATTTTAATATTTTGCGTACACGAACACTCAATCGCTTGATTTGCCCAAAATGTCGTGCTGTCACTAGCGTATTTGATGCGCCTGACAACAAGTGCGGGGTTTGTGGTGCCGAGTTGGAACATCGTTATGATGACAACCTTGAAACAGTAAACTTTCGTTTACAACAGTACGAGCGCGAAACTGTGCCTGTATTAAATGAATTTGAAAAACAAGGTAAATTGATTAAAATCAATGCTGGTTTGTCAAAAGAGCAGGTTTTTAACCAAATTTGTGAAAAAATTGATAACTTTTTTGCAAAAAAGCCTTTAAAGTAATTAAAAGGTATGGTATAATAACTATATGATTACAATCAAAACCCCACATCAAATTGAATTAATGCGCGAAAGCGGTAAGGTAATGAAGGGCATCTTTATCGGCTTGCGCGATGTAATCAAGGCGGGTATATCGACAAAAGATATTGACCGTTGGGTGTATGACTATATTACATCTCACGGTTGTAAACCATCGTGTTTAAACTACGAGGGGTTTCCCGCAAGTGCGTGTGTTTCACCAAATGATGTAATTGTGCACGGAATACCAAGAGATGATATTATCTTGCAAGAGGGTGATATTGTGTCAGTGGATTTGTGCGTAAATTACAAAGGTATTCACACGGACGCTTGCCGTACTTTTGCAGTCGGCAAGATTTCACCAGAAGCACAACAACTGATTGATGTCACAAAACAAGCATTCTTTGAGGCGATTAAAGGCCTGAAGGCTGGGAGTTTTGTTGGCGATATTGGTGAGGCTGTGCAAAAATTTGTTGAGCCTAAGGGGTATTCACTCGTTCGCGAAATGCAAGGGCACGGAATAGGACTTTCTATTCACGAGGACCCAGGTATTCCAAATTATGGTAAAGCAGGTACAGGATACAAGTTGCGCGAAAATATGGCGATTTGCATTGAACCTATGGTAAATATGGGTTCGAGGCATATCAAGATTGACCGCGATGGCTGGACTTGTAGGACTAGAGATGGAAAATGGGCTGCTCATTATGAAAATACTATCTTGATTAAAAAAGATGGTATCGAAATAATGACATTAGAGGACGAAAATGAATGATACCCTTAGACAAGGACAGGTCGTAAGTTCTATTCAAGGACACGACAAAGGACAATACTACATAATCGTGAGTATGGATAGCAAAAATGTGTGGCTGTGCGATGGCAAATTCAAGTTTTTGAAAAAACCAAAACGCAAAAACATTTTGCATATCAAACCTACAAACTATGTGGATAATGAAATTTTACACAAACTTAATGACGGACTTAAAATAAACGACCAAATGATTTATCACGCATTACTTAAATTCAAAAAGTCGAATAAGGAGTAAATGTATGGCTAATGATGATTCAATCAAGGCAGAAGGAATTGTAATCGAAGCACTACCAGGTGCAAACTTTAAGGTGCAATTACCAAATGGTTACATTGTCAATGCTTATATGGCGGGTAAAGTGTACAAGTCACGCACTCGTATTTTGGTGGGAGATAAGGTAACCGTTGTCCTGTCGCCATACGACCTCTCTCACGGGCGAATTGTATGGCGTACAGATGTACGCAAATCGTCAGCCAATCCGTCTGCGGGCGATAACTAAACAAACAAGGAGAAAACAAAATGAAAGTAAGACCATCTGTTAAACCTATGTGCGACAAATGTAAGGTAATTCGCCGTGAAGGAAAGGTTATGGTTATTTGTACAAACAAAAAACACAAGCAAGTTCAAGGCTAATTTGCCTTTTTCTTGCTTTACTTTGAAAATAACCGAGGTATGGCGCGGCAATTTGGCATATCTCGTTTATATAAAGAAACACTTTTAGCACTCAATCATTCCAAAGGGGTGCGTAAAAACTTACAAATTTTTATCGGAGGAAATTTTTAATGGCTCGTATAGCTGGTGTGGACTTACCAAAAGATAAGAGAGTAGAGATAGGTTTGACTTATATCTACGGTATCGGAAAAGTTAAGTCTAATGAAATTTTGAAAAGTGTGGGCATCAACCCAGACACTCGCGTAAAAGACCTTACTGAGCAAGAAGTTGCTAAAATTCGTGAATACATCGAAAAGAACAATGTTCAAGTTGAAGGTGACTTGCGTAGAGAAACAAACCTTAACATCAAACGCTTGATGGAAATAGGTTGCAACCGCGGTATTAGACACCGCCGTAACTTACCTGTACACGGTCAACGCACAAAGACCAACGCGCGTACTCGCAAAGGTCCTAGAAAGACTGTATCTCGTGGTAAGGCAAAAGTAGGTAAAAAAGGTTAATAAGGGAGAGTAATCTATAATATGGAAAAACCAACAAAGAAAAAAAGAGCGACCAGAAACTTAGGCGCAGGTCAAGTTCACATTAAGTCGACTTTTAACAACAATATGGTTACAATTACCGACCAAGAAGGTAATGTTATCTCTTGGTGCAGTAGTGGTACATTGAAGTTCCGCAACTCTCGTAAAGACACACCTTACGCTGCTCAGTTAGTTGCTGAGACAGCAGGTAAGAAAGCGAAAGATATGGGACTTAACCAAGTAGCAGTATTTGTAAAAGGTGCTGGTACTGGTAGAGAAGCCGCTATCCGCGCGCTCACAAATGTAGGTTTGGAAGTTACATCAATCAAAGATGTATCAGGTATTCCTTTTAATGGTTGCCGTCCATCTAAGCCTAGAAGAAACTAATTTAGTATTTAAAATTAAATAAGGAGTTTATAAATTTATGGCTAAATATACAGGTGCAAACTGTAAAGTGTGCAGACGCGAAGGTTGCAAGTTGTTTCTCAAAGGCGACCGTTGTGTAACTGGCAAATGCGCCCTTGACCGCAGACCAACAGTTCCAGGTCAACACGGCGAGGCTTCACTTCGCAAAAAACCAACTGGTTATGCTTTGCAGTTGCGTGAAAAACAAAAAGTTAAGCGCGCTTACGGCTTATTGGAAAAGCAATTTAAGACTTACTACTTAGAAGCAAAGCGCCAAAAAGGTGCTACTGGTGAAGTTATGCTTTCACTCTTAGAGCGCAGACTTGACAATGTTGTTTACCGTTTGGGCTTTGGTGTTTCGAGGACACAATGCCGTCAAATCGTAAACCACGGACACATTACCGTTAATGGTAAGTCTGTAAATATTCCATCATACCAAGTTAAAGTTGGTGACATTATCGCAGTAAAGGAAAATGCTACTGGCTCTAGTTTGTTCAAAGAAATTAAGGGTAGCAAAATCATTGCCCCTAAATGGTTGGAAGTTGATTCTACTGCACTTTCTGGAAAAGTTATCGCTAACCCAGACAGAAGCGACATCGACCTCAACATTAGTGAACACTTGATTATTGAGTTGTATTCAAGATAATAGGTAGGAGGGATTATATATGATGCAAATTGACAAGCCGAGCATTAAGTTTGAGGAATCAAACAACGGCGCAGTCGCAAAATTTACTATTGAACCATTAGAACGCGGTTTTGGTACGACTATTGGTAACGCAATGCGTAGAGTATTGCTCGGTGGCTTGCCAGGTGCAGCACCAGTTGCTATCCGTATTCAAGGCGTTCAACACGAGTTTAGCACAGTACCAGGGGTTGACCTTGATGTTGCTGACATCGTGTTAAATATCAAGACTTTGATTATTCGTACAGAAAGCAAAGAACCTGATTTCAAAGCAAACCTAAACTTGCGCGTAAAAGGTCCTTGCAAAGTTACAGCAGGCGACATCGTTTGTCCTGACGGTGTAGAAGTTATCAACACTGACTTGGTACTTTGCAATGTAAGTGCAGGTGCTACTCTCGATATGGAAATTGTCGTAGGTAGAGGTAGAGGTTATGTGCTTGCAAAAGACAACAAAGATGCTTGCGACTCAATAGGCTTTATCGCAGTAGATAGTATTTTCTCGCCAGTTAAATTGGCAGAATACCACATCGAAAGCGCGCGTGTAGGTCAAAATATCAATTTTGATAAATTGAGTATGGAAGTTACTACTAATGGTGCAATATCAGCAAAGGAAGTAACTAGCCTTGCGGCTAAGATTTTAAACGACCACTTAAACTTGTTTATTGAATTAATCGACAATATGTCAAGTCAATCATTCCTTGTTGCTAAGGAAGAGGACAAACAAAAGAAAATTTTGGATATGTCAATCAATGAACTTGAATTGAGCGTTCGTAGTACAAATTGCTTGAAGCGTGCTAATATCAACAATGTTGGCGACCTTACAAGCAAAACTCACAAAGAGTTGGCTAAGGTTCGTAATTTGGGTAACAAATCTTTGGAAGAGATTATTCAAAAAATCGAGCAACTTGGTCTTAATTTAAAGAACGATGATGAATAAATTTAAGGAGTAATCTATAATGGCAGGATACAAAAAATTAAGTAAACGCCCTTCAATTCGCGATGCTATTATTCGTAATCAAGCCACTACACTTTTGTGGACTGGTAAAGTTGAAACCACTTTGGCGCGTGCAAAGACTGTTAGCCGTGTTGCTGAAAAGTGGCTCACAAAGGCTATCAACACTTATACTGACACTGTAAAAGTTGAAAAATCAGTTGTTGTTGACGGCGTTACCACTAAAAAGCAAGTGATTAACGATGGTCCTAAAAAATTGAACGCAAGACGCTACCTTATGGCTAATGTTTATGATGTTCAAGAACAACGCGGTGCAAATGAGTCAAAGGCTGACTTTATTGCGCGCACTGAGGACATCAAGCACCCAGTAATTGAAAAAATCTTCAATGTGCTTGCTCCTAAGTACGCACAACGCAACGAAGAAAATGGTCAAGGCGGTGGCTACACTCGCATTGTTAAATGTGGACCTCGCCGTGGCGATGGCGCTGAAAGTGTTATTTTAACTTTGGTTTAATAAATTGCTAAAAAAGTCCGTATAGGACTTTTTTTATAGTCAAAAATTTTACATAAGCCTCATAAACTTGACTAGTCAAATTATTTGTGCTAAAATATTAAAGTAATAAAACCTAATAGGGGAAAAAATAATGTTAGACATAAACTTTATCAAAGAAAATGCTGAGCATATGAAAGATGTTGTAAAGAAAAGAAATATGAAATGCGACATTGATGCATTGCTTGCAATTTACGAAGAATACAAAAAAGCAAACCAAAAAATTGAGGAGATAAACTATCAAATCAATCAAAACACAAAGACAATCAAAGAGTGCAAAACCACCGAAGAAAAGGCTCAACTCGCGCAAAAAGGTAGGGAGTTGAAAGAAGAATTAAAATCTATTAATGATACATTTGCTGAGTTAAAAGAAAAATATCACGAACTTATGATGTCTGTGCCAAATGATATGGCAGATGATACTCCAATCGGCGAAGATGATTCGGGCAATGTAGAGGTTTACAAATACAGCGAGCCTACAAAATTTGATTTCGAGCCAAAATCTCACATCGAGTTGGGTAAAGAGTTAGACTTGATTGATTTTGACCGCGCAAGTAAAGTAGCAGGTAGCAAATTTTACTTTTTGAAAAATGAACTTGTAAATTTGGAACTAGCGCTTGAAACTTTTGTAATTAGAAAGTTGATTGCAAAAGGCTTTACTCCTGTACTTACTCCTGACCTTGCAAAAACTTCGATTTTATTAGGCTCAGGCTTTAACCCTCGCGGTGAAGAAAGTAATATCTACAAACTTGAAGATTTGGACTTAAATTTGATTGCTACTGCTGAAATTACTATCGGTGGTATGCATTCTGGCGAGCAATTTAGTTATCTTGACTTGCCTAAAAAATATGTAGGTATTAGCCACTGTTTTAGGCGTGAGGCGGGCGCTGCGGGTAAACTTGATGCTGGTCTATACCGCGTGCATCAATTTACAAAAGTTGAAATGTATCAATTTACTACAATAGAGCAAGGCGAAGATGCGTTGCAAGAACTTTTGGGTATTGAAAAAGAAATTTTTGAAGATTTAAAAATTCCTTACCATGTAGTGCGTATTTGTTCGGGCGATATGGGCGCACCTGGGTACAAAAAATACGATATTGAGGCGTGGATGCCAAAGCGTGGCGAGTCTGGCGCTTATGGTGAGGTGACATCAGTTGGTAATTTTAGGACTTATCAATCTAGAAGATTAAATATCACTTACCTAGACAAAGAAGGAAAAAAGCAATATATCAATACCCTCAACGGTACTGCTATTGCGCTTACCAGAGTGCTTTTGGCTATAATGGAAAATTATCAGCAAAAAGACGGCTCTATCAAAATCCCTGAGGTTTTGCAAGAGTTTGTTGGTTTTAGCGAAATTAGAAGAAAATAAATATTATAATTTTAGAAAGAGTATGCAAAATTATACTCTTTTTT
>CAVBHV010000003.1:0-21500 GCA_963595385.1 bacterium | reverse complement strand
GGATAGAGCAGTGCCCTCCTAAGGCAAAGGTCAGCCGTTCAAATCGGCTCATATGCACCATTAAAAATTGTCTTGCTATGCCAAGGCATTTTTTAAAAAGTAAAATATCGGGCAATAAAAATACTTTTTGACAAAAATTTTCTATATTTTTGTTTTATTCTGTAAAAAATTGGCAAACTAAAAGAAATAGCGAGGTACTTTGATGAAAATTAATAAGTGGTTAATGGCATTTTGTGCGGTGATACTTGCTCCGCTAATGTTTGTTGGGTGTGGCGAAAATAATTCCACCTATATTTGGGTCGGCTGGGTAGAAGTCGCGGAAGGTGCGGAAGAGGCAACTATCGCGTTGAATAGCGGTAGGTCGTACCAGTTGGAATACACTGTTATGCCAGTCGAGGCGACAAACAAGAGCGTATCGTTTAGTAGTAGTGATACAAGTATTGCGACAGTTGATAAAAACGGTCTTGTGACCCCAGTTGCTGTGGGTAGTGCGATAATCACTATTTCTTCAAATGACAATAGTCAAGCAAGAAAAGCGACTGTTACTATCAATGTACTTGCGGAAATGGAGAGATTAAGCGTACCTACGGGCTTGCATTACGACAGCGTAAACAAAAAGGTTGTGTGGAATAGTGTAGTGACTACCACAAACTTTAAACCTAGTTATGTGGTAAAACTTGATATTGACGGCAATATTTCACAAACAACTACCGCAAGCCCTAGCATTGATGTCACAGAATTTAACAAGCGTTATACAGTGACCGTGCTTGCGCAAGGTAACAATGTAATGTATGCTTCATCTGCGGAAACGCAACCACTTAGTTTTGTGCAGTTGGGCAAGCCTAGTGATGTTGAGTTGGTAGCCAGTAACGATGTAAACGAAGCAGAGCGCGAATATTACTTTAAGTTTGCTAAACAACCATTTACAAATGGAATCGAAGATTACACGATTGATATTTCTACTACAAACGGTACAAACCTAAGCAGTAGCGAGCGCGAGGACTGGGCAAACGCGCTTTTGCCTGAAAATGTAAAGATTGAAGATGGTTACATCTATGTCAAAGTGCCTGAAAAAATCACTAGTAGCCAGTTGAAATTTACAGTAAAAGCAAATGGTAGCGCCGAAGATGGAATTTATGCATCGGCGGTATCTGATACAATCAAATTTGCGCAACTTAGTGCGCCTAGCAATTTGAGTTTGTCACAAACGGCAAACACAAAATTGCTTACTTGGTCAACTGTGCCAAATGCAAGTAAATATAAAATTTTGATTAAATATGCTATGAAAGATAATACAGAGGAACAAAGACTGGTGGTAGTTGACTCAAATAGTGCTACTCCTACGACTTTTGACTTTGCAAATCTTGCGGACAAGCCAAACGAGGCTGATTACAATAGTTTTGATATTTATATGTACGCACTAGGGGCTGATACTCCTGTATTTGGGGTGAGGTATTTAGATAGTACAATCAGTGATTTGCCTGCAAAACAACAATTAACTGCAACTCAAAAAATCTTGATTACCAAAAATACAACTGACCAGCAATATGAGATTTCGTGGAGCGAGGTTGCAAACGCGGTAAGTTACAAAGTTTATATTTGCCCTGAAAATGCAAATGGTACTATTGATGAAGATATTACAGAAAAAGACTTGCTTGTGTATGTTGGACCTAGTATCAGTTGCACAATAGGTTTTAATCAAACGATAACCGTAAATGGGCAAGAAAAATTGATTTGGACAGCAGGGCGTAATTACCTAAAAGTAGTGGCTTGTCCTGAGAGCGAGTCCAAATATTTGGAAAGTGTGCCAAAATTGCACGATGAGAGTTTTATAAAACTATCTAGACCTGAAAATTTCCGTGTGGAGCAAGGTGTGTTGCGTTGGGACGCTGTAAGCGGGGCTAGTCTATACAAAATTGACTTCGGTAACGGTGCAACAGTTTTGCCTACGGTAGAAGTAATTGAGGGGCAAAAAGTTTACACTTATGAGCCAACTGTGCAAGATATGGAAAGCACAACTCGTACATATTATGTATCAGTTGTTGCGGTAAATGATGATGTTGCGCTTTGTATTGACAGTGAATTGACTGACAGAATTGATGTAACGCGCTACGGCAGACCTACAAACCTTAGGGTAGAGGACGGCTCGCTCAAATGGGATATGATTGATGAGTTGGGCAAATTAATCAATGCCGACACTGTGGAAATCAAAATCACAAATATCAATGGTGAGGAAGTTACACCTGTATTTACCGCGCAAAGCGTGGTAGGTATCGAAAAGGTGCTAGAACAATTGAATTTGGACAACCGTTATTTTAACTTGCAAGTGCGTGCCGTAAATACAAAGGTAAACAATCAAGGCGACTACAACTTTGTGAATGGTGAATGGACAAATTCAATCAGTACTTATCAGTTGCCAACGCCTCAAAATGTGCGACTTGACAATGGTTTGATTAGTTGGCAATCATTTGAAGATTCAAATATCGACCCAAACCACACTGGTATTAGATTTGAATTGCAAATAGGCTCACAAAGTTATGGCGTAAAATCAGACCCTATTCTCGATATAAATTCAACTAGCGCCGTTATCTCTGGTCTTACTCCAAATTCAATTACATACAAAGTAAAATTGCGTGCAGTGATAGATGCAAGCAAGGCGGGTGATTTTGGTATCACTACTCAAAATAGTAGCGATGTGTATATCATCAACTCAAACTATTCAAAAGAATTTAATGTAAAACAACTTTCTTCGCCTAGTGATATGTTTATTCAAGAAAGTACGCTTTACTGGGGTGCAAGTAGTCAAAGTCTAAATGCGTACCGCGTAGAACTTTACAAGTTAGAAAAGAATAGTGCGGGCGTGCGCACGCGTGCGGAAACTCCTACATTGTCAGAAATTGTACGCCCTAGTGACCCTTCAAATCCAAAATTTGACTTTTCGGTCTTGAATATCAAAGACCAATATGATTTCAATGCGGGCGCATATCAATTTGTGGTCTTTGCATTGGGTACCAGTTATGATAGTTCTTCAACTGAAAACTGCGGGTATTTGACAAGTTACCACAGCAATTATGTAGAAATTTACAAACTTGCAACTCCAAAACTCGATGTTGCGGGCGGTTATGTCACTTGGAACCCTGTTTATAGTGAATTGGGCGGAGTGCAACAGCGTGTATCTGATTATTTGATTACTGTTGAATATAACGCAAATACTGGTCGCAAGTCATACAGTGTAAAAATTAGTGGAGATTTGGCAACAAACTTTAATAAACAAACAATTCCTAGCGAATTTTGGGGCGTGCAACTGTTTATCAGTATTCGTGCGGTAAGTAGTTGGCAAAGAGTATTTGATAGTGAATTAAGTGAGCCTTATGCAAAGCCAACCGATGTTGCGCCTGAAAGTAATAGTTGGGTGGTGCAAAAACAAACCAAAGTGCAAACTGATGTTTCTCACATTAGAATTGAAGGTATCAATCTTATTTGGACTGATGCGCTTGCAAATAACAAGCAATTCCTTGTAGAATTTCACTCTATGAATACCGCAAATTACCCACTTGTGGACTCGAAAACGCTTGATGAAAATAAATACGAATTGCCTAATGTTGCGGGTGGTAAGTATTATCTCACCATTATGCGCAAAGGTTATGAGCGTTATGCGGGCGATACAGTAGAGCAAGGCGGAAGTCGATTCCTCGATAGTGAACCTAGCGATAAAATTTTGATAGAGCGATTTGACCAACCTTTGGGAATTACTATGCAACGCGACAGCGACAACAACCCGATTTTGGGGTGGTCGGTAACGCAGGCGGACAGCCATATGCGCTACAAAATTAATATTACTCACACAGCAACCGATAGTGCGGTGACAGAATACACATATTATATGCCATATTCTGCAAGGTCACTCAACCTTTACGGTAAGGCATATGACGAAAATGACAACGAAGTAAGTATCGCGGAATTTGGTGCAGGTAGCCTAAGAATTACTATTCAATCTATTCGCTCTCGCCAGCAAAACGCTGAGGGGAATTGGGTAGATGTGGCTTATTATACAGATGCTGGAAACAATTTAATTTACTTAATGGATAGTGCGGAAAGTTCTGCATACAATGCATACATTTACGATGCGCCATTGGTTAGATTTGAGAATGGTATTATTAAAATCGTAAAATCAAATCAATTTGACAAAGGTGTGCAATTAATCTTTACTCCTATCGAAGATAATGCGCTTGTAGAGGAGGGCGCAGTAAAGGTTAGTCTTGCGACAGGCGTAGATGAATACGATATGAAGATTGACAACAAGTTGGCGCAAGGCGTAAAATATCAAGTAAAATTGCGCGCTTTGGGTAACTCAAACAATATTATCGCGTCTGTTTGGAAAAATGGTGACTATGTTGTAGAGCGATTGGAGCCATTAAATGCAAATACCGTAAATGCAAGCCTTGACAATACTTCAAATTACGATGGTTGGTATGTGCGTAACGGTGATATTGAGTGGGGTAGAGTTGAAGGTGCTTCGCAATATATCGCTTACATTACAAACGCGCAAGGCAATGAAATGGTTGCGTTTAGCGTAGATAATGATGACACAATCAATACCTATACTGGCAAAATTGATAGCGTTGATTACGGCGCGTACAAGTTGAGATTTAAACTTGTGGGTGGCGAAACAGACAACACAATTACACTTAGTGACGGTAGCGTGTATAAGTTGGGTTATGTATCAAGTGATTTATCAACTGAACAAGAAATTATCAAACTTTACGCTCCAAACAACTATCAAGCAAGTGGTCGTGGAGAAGCATATTCACGAATGAAAAATGGTGAATTTGACTGGGGCTTGCGTGACGGAAATGATAAATGGGTAGATACAGTAGGAATTACCGCTTACAGAATTAATATTGGCGATAAAAATACTGTGGAAATTGCCACAAACTTTGTAGCGCTAGAAGGGCAAACTGGAAATTACCCACAAGGTGTAGATACAACTGCGCAATATTTTGATGCAAAAGAATATTTGCAAGAAAATAAAGGTCAATTTATCATCAAAATTTACTCAGTCGGCAACAACTGGCGCGGTAGTTTTGAAACAAACAAAATTTACATTACTAGTGATGCTTATGGTGACTTTACACTAAATAATGGTGGTGTAATTGATGATTTGGTGATTAAAGAGGGTAAGTTGCAATGGAGTCCTGTTGCGAATGGCTCTGAGAATGGCTACGAGATTGTGTACGAAGTAGATGGCAATGTACAATCAAAAGTAATTTCTTACAAATCGAGCAATTATTCGTTTGATGCGGTAGATGAGGTTAAAGGCAAGACTATAAACAAAATTATGGTTCGCCACGCTGGTGATAGTGTTACTCAAAAAGGTGCAATGTCTGGTTATATCAACACTATTTGGTCGGCAGAGTTAAACAATATCATCAAACTCCCTGACATTGAAAAGACAAGCAGTATTTCTGGTTCGCAAAAAGACTTGTGTATCAACAATTACGGACAACTTGCGTGGACTTATGGTGAGCAGTATTTGACAGGTTCATATAGCAATGCGGACCTCAAAATGCACTTGTGGCTAGATATTGACTACCTAAATGTAACAGTCGGTGGATACCGTGCGGGCTGGAATGTAGATAAACCAAATTCTACATTTGATGTACCTACTATTGATGTTAGCGAGGAGCAAATTAGACAAGCGTTCCCTAACGAAACGGTGGAAATGAACGGTATATTAAAGTACAAAATTTATGGCTATGTAATGGGTACGCAAGAAGAAGTGCCTACATCTGAGGCAACAGGTTATTATTACTTAAATAGTGATACATACAGCCACGATGCGTACAAAATCGGCAATCCTACTGCGTTTAATTTGGATAAAATTAATGGTCCAGGGTTAAGACTTAACTGGGACCTTAGCGAGTGTAGCGTAACTGGTTATGACCCTTCGAACAATGTACAAGATACAGTTACAATAAACGGTGATGTAATTTTGTTTAGTTACTACAAAGAAGATGACACAACGCTTTACCGCAAGTTGGTAACAATCGACCCTACAAAAGATTTGATTAGTCAAATTCCTCTTTGGGAAGTTGCTTACTTTGATGAAATTCGACTTACCGTATTAAATAGCGAGGGTAGTGCATTTGCAAGTTCTACACTCAGTGTTACTAATGTCGAGTTTGGCTACTTTGATAGCGGTGAGGGTACAAGAGAAAACCCATTCGTAATTAAAGATAATTCAGTATATACTGCTGAGCAACAATTAGGGCTTATCTACTGGTTGCCAGAATTGTATTTTGAGTTGGGACAAGACATCACTTTGAGTGATTTGAGTGTAATTAGAAATACAAATTCATCAGCAACTAGCAATTTCCCTGTGCCAACTACCATTAATAGTGCAATGGTAGCAGACATTTACAAAAAACTAGAACTCACTGGTGGTATTTACGGAAACGGTTATACAATCAGCAATGTAACGATTAATCAGGCTACAAGTTTTGGTTGGTGGACTAGTATTTTAGGTGGTAAGGCAACCGAAACAATCGAAAACGACAAATTCTTGAACAAAACTGGTATCATTAGAAACTTGAATATCCGTGTTTACGAAATTGATGTCACTCAATTAGGTCAAGGTTTGGCTGAAAATGATTTTAGTTACAACGGTGTATTTGCGCAAGGTAACTATGGTTATATCGTTGATTGTGGACTAGATGGCGCGACTATTAATGAACGACACGATGCAAATAACAACTACATTCCTGTAATTCAAGGCAAAGTGTCAAAAGGCAATGTATATATCGGTGGTTTTGCTGGTGTTGTGGGCGTAAAACTTGAAGTTACCGAAAATAACGGCGGTGTCTATGTTGGAAATGGTACAATCGAAAATTGTACAAACCTCCTCGACTTGTCGCTTGAATCAATAGATAACGAAGCGTACTCATCATACACTGGTGGTATCGCTGGTAAAAACTACGCTGGTATGATTATCAATAGTAAAAACGGTAGTGCGGACTTGCGCAACAACAATAGTGCAACAATCACTGGCTACTATGCGGGTGGTATCGTTGCAATTCTTAGCGGTTACACATACTTTACTGACCCTAATAATGAAAATACACAAGTGCAAGTTTACCCTTATGTTGTGGGTTGTGTAAACTACGGAAAAGTAATCAGTAACTTGCTACTCAACACCGCTGATATTGTGTATAGTGCAGGTGGTGGTATCGTTGGTTTGATTGATAAAGGTTTCGTTACTTACTCAATCAACTACGGTGAAGTGACCACAGAAGGCAGAGGTGCCGCTCTCGGTGGTATCGTTGGTTCGCAAGGTTCGGGCGCTTATACGCTAAACAATATCAACTTAGGTAAAATCACTTTTGATGAATACTACAACTACACAAGCACAACGACTGCGGTCAAGGCTGGTAGTTTGATAGGACACATAGATGATGGTAACTTGTGGAATTCTTGGTCTATTAAAGATTGTATATTTAGAAATAATAAAGACGGCACTCAAACAATAGGTGACAGTACTTATGGTAGCCAAGAAACTGGTACGATAAATTATGTTGATACGGTATCTGCATTTACCACATTAAGTGAAAGTGAATTACTTAACATATTCAACGAAGATGAAAGCGGTATCAATGCAACTGTATTGTTTATAAACGGTAATAATATTGCAACCATTTATGAAAAACTTGATGGCACTGCACCAAAATTTGAGTGTAATGTTAAAGGAAACCCTTACATTGTTTGGGAAATAAGAATTGTTAGTGGTAACTAATAAACTAAACTAGATATTTGCGACCTCGATTTACTCGAAATTTTGCTCTTTAATCTTGCCCGAATTTGCTCGAATGATAACTTTTAATAAAATATTGAAAATCAAGCAAAAATTACTAAAAAATTCAACTTAAACGAAACGAATGTAACTTTTTACAACTGAAAAATTTTGGGGGACATTATATGTCAAAAATAGCGAAAATATCTATAATATTAGTCGTTGCGCTACTTCTTGCGGGGGGTATCGTTGGTTTAATATTTGCTCTTACAAATAAACCGACTGCGCCAAACGACATACTTACAGAGAGGTTGGCTACACCCAAAAATATAATTTTGGACCAAGAAAACTGGATACTTTCATTTAGTAAAGTCGATAATGCCGAACGCTACGAAGTGTTTGTCAATGACAAAAGTTTCTTGACAGACAAGACTACTGTTAGCGTGGCTAGATTTATCACGGACTGTGGTATTTATCAATTTCAGGTTCGCGCGCTTTATTCAATCGCAAGTTACAATTCGTTTAAGAGTGATACCGTAATCGGTTACAAATACAATCAATTATCTACCCCAGTAAATTTAAGTTGGGGTGAGGCAAGAGTGCTTTATTGGAGTCAAGTTGAGCAAGCGGTAAGTTACAAAGTTTTGATAAAATACCGCAACGAGGACGGCGAGCAATCGACTGTATTCAAGACTGAGGACATAAAATACGACCTCAATACCTTGCTCAATAGTACTTTGTCAAATGTAACATTCTTTACTATTCAAGTGCAAGCCACCTCAGAAGATGAGGAGGGCAACCGCAACCAATATCTTACCGATAGTGAGTACAGTGAAACAAAGGTTTATTACAAAATTAATGCAATTTCCACCCCTGAAATTACATTAAATTACCTTTCTACTGAGCAAACAAGTGAAAAAATGTTAGTTTGGGACACTGACTTTGCTGTGCAAAAATATTTGCTATTTATTGATGGCGAACAAGTAAAGGAATTTGTGAGTGATGACTACGGTAGAGAAAAACAACTCAGCGTAAATCTTACCGATATAATTACCGCAAATAATGTACATATTGGTGACACTTTGGGACTGCACAATGTGTATATTACTGCCGTTCCAAAGACTGATGAAAGTTACGGAAATACCGTTCACAGTCAAAATAGTAATCGTATCGAATATACCGTTACGCACAAATTGCGCCCAGTTGATGCAGAAACAATTAGATTGTCAAAATTTGGTTCATACTTGCGCATTGAATGGGAACACAAGATTGATACGAGCGTGTATGGTATCAGTTATGAGGCTACAAACTATATCGTAAGAGTATATGCAAACGCAAATCCAGAGATTGAAGGTAGTGAGTTTAGTGTATTACCTGAATATGGTAATAACTTACCTGAAATTTGTATATTAAATATTCCTCTTAGCGAATTGCAAGCATATGGAAAAGCCTTTAAAGTACAAATTCAATCAATTTGGCAAGGTTATGAATATGTGTACAACAGCGATTATAGTGATTTTTCTGCCGAATATAGCGCAGTTACACAACTTGACACTCCTGACAATGTAGTACTTACTGAGGCAAACGGTGTATATACACTCACTTGGCGCGCAATTACTTCCGTATCTGAGGCTCAAACTTATGAAGTAAATGTATATAGAGCAGTTTTGCAAGATGACAAAATTGTAGCAAGTACTGAGGCTGTTGTAACACAAGTTACTACATTAAATACAATGCAAATCTCTACATTTATGAATGCCAACAGTAGTTTGACTGCTGGCTACTATGCGGTGACCGTTCGCGCGTGCGGAATTAATATGTACTATGTTGATTCTCCAGAGAGTGAGCCCAAAGGCTTTATCTACAAAATTAGGTTAAAAACACCAGAGATAAAGAGTGTTACTCGCGCAGAGGGTGAGACAAACGATAGACCTGTAACTATTGTGTGGACTTATGTAGATAATGCAGAAAAATACTACTTCAATATCAATGGTATCGACTCAGCGATTGTGGTAAATCAACCGCAATATCGACCTGAGGACAATCTTCTTAGTGAGACGGACTTGCTGACTGCGTACTTTAACCGCGCTCAGCAACCAAATCAATACAAAATTACCGTGCAAGCAGTGATTACTGATAGTGAAAACACTATGTATATCAATAGTTTGCAGTCGCTTGCTGTGACTTTTACAAATACCTACAAGCACGCAACGCCTACGGAATTGACAATTACGCAGAGTGAGGGTAAAAACAAAGTTGGCTTGTCGTGGACTGAGGTAAATACCGTTAAAAATTCAAGCGGTACTTATCAAGTATTTATCGGTAAAAATGAAGATAACCTAGTAGAGGTAAACCTCGAAGATGCAAAATTAAACTATATTGATGACATTAGTGCATATCTTGCGCTCGGTGCAAACCTAATTAGAGTGCGTTGCAGTAGTGGAGCATATTACGATGCAAGTGATTTTGTGCAAAAATACTTCACATATGAATACACGCTTTCAGGGGCTGTGCCAGTTAGTTATAGTTTGGTAACTTCGGGTGTTGAGCCAAAAATTGAAGTGACTATTCACGCTTCGCAAAATAACGATTTTAGATATGTAACAAACTATTATATTGAGTTTAGTTCGGGGAAATCTAAATCGGTGTTGTCTTTGACTGATGAAAACGGCGTGGCGCAAGCGGGCAAAGATGCAGTATTTATGGTTGATTTTAGTTATTTGCCTTTGTTTGAAAGCACAACAGTGACTATCTATGCAGGTCAAATTGACAAGACTACTTTCCAACCATACATCAAGAAAACTGAGTGCAAGTGGGATAGCGTATTCTTAAATAACTTGTATGTAGAAACACCTACTATTAGTTACGATGAGGCAAACTATATAGCGACCATTTCTATATCAAACAAAGCAATTCCTTATACAAAACAAATTGAATGGCGTTTGACTGGTACGACTGGTATAAACATTCGCGAATACTTGATTGACTTTACCGCTGGTGGTACATTTAGTGTAAATCTAAAAGATATGGGCTACATAAGTGAAGGCGATGATATGCTAGTTGGTTCTTACCAAATTTACGCTCTTGCCGTTTCAAATCAATCAAACAATTTGCGTTCACTAGAAGTATCGGAAACTTTCAAAATTACAAAACCTTTGCCAAACCCAACAAATTTTGTGCAAGCGAGCGACAATAGCTACCTTCAATGGGACAAAATCGCAAATGCAAGCAGTTATGAAATTTTGTTAAATGGTAGCGCAATTACACCTTCATTTAGTGAGGCAACCGTTACAAATGGCACAGAAATCAAGACCGTGACTAGATTAAATACAGCGGACTTGCTAAATTCGAGCGGTACTTATAGATTTAGCATAAAGGCAATCGCTGATGAAAGTTCTTACTACATTTCAAATACTGATTATACAGTATATGAATGGTTGTTTGACAATCAATTAAACGCACCTACTGTAACAGTCGTTACATACAATGGCGCAAAACAATTAGCAATTTTTTACAACAATTTGGTAGATAATTACACGATTAAATGCACCGAAATCAGTCTCAATGCAACTGTAAGTGCAGTGGTGACAAACGGTTATGTTTACTACAACATTGAGAGCGTATTCAACGAAAATAGCGCGATTGCGGGTAAATATAATATTCAAGTTATTGCAAATCCAAAAGATGCAAAATACAAGAGTAGTGACCCTGCAAATGTGGAGTTTGTATGGCAAAAACGCTTTGATATTCCTGTAATTACTGTTAGTCAAGACTTTGATGCCGACAAAATGATTGTGGAATGGCAAGCAATTTCTGCTAGCACTTTGGGTGGAACTGAAAGCCCTGAGTTTTACCAAATCACTATCAGTACAACTACTGGTACAATTTTAGTAAACAAAGAGAAATTGACCGAAAATCGTTACGAAATTGCAGGTAGCACGCTTTTAGCACTAAACAGCGAATACTACTTTGTAGATGTGTGCGCGCTCGCTAGCGAAAATAGCGTAATGCAAGATAGTTTTAGCAATTCTGTAAAATTCTCTTACCAACCACGCCTTGCAAAACCTACGATTACAGCAAGTTCACAATCGTTAAAAGATAACGAGCAAATCACAATCTCTGCTACAAACCTTGATGAAAATGCAAATCAACTTGATTTACGCGTGGAGTTGTTGAATAGTGATGGTACTGTTGCGGACACAAAGATATTCAATAATATCGCGTGGGTAGGGGGTCAATTTACGCTTGAAGGTAATTTCCACCTAACTACTCGCGGAATTTACCGAATTAGTGTAGAAAATGTCCAAAACAAGCAGTACGCAACTAGTAGTTGGAGTGATTATATCTACATTTACTACGCGCAAAGTTTTGTTGTGGCTGAAAATGTGTCAATTTCGATTGATGAGGCAAATAATGTATCAGTTACATTTGAGAAACCAGAGTTGCCTGCGCTTAGCAATGTAACGGGCTACACTTTGAGTGCTACATTCTCAAATACTACTGGCACTGATACAAAGACCGTTGCAATTGACACAGATGCAATTAAATTTACCTTTGCGGGCGATGAAGCGTGGAAAACCGCACTTTTATCTCCACAAACTCAATTTACATTTGTAATTACTGCGTTGACTACGGAAATTGATTGTGCGCCTAGCGGACTAGGGCTAGATACCTTTAACTTTGCGCCAACAAGTAGCACTACTCACAGTTTTGTAATCGGTACAATGAATGAACCAACGGATATAAAATTTAGTTACGACAGCGTAAGCGGTACTATTTCGTGGACAGGCGATGCAAGATTTACAAATTCTACTTATGTTTACTCATTATATCTATATGATGAAAACGGCAAAGTAGCATTGTCAAAAGAAAATCAAACCACAACTGAAAGTGGCATTACATTTGACCTAAACAAGCCTTATGCAATTAAATTTATTATTCAATCTAAAAATAATACCGCTGAAAGTGAAGTGGTAAGTAAGGTAGTCACAAAATATTTCGCAAATACACAAGAATTAAACGAAATTAGCGACTTTGCAATCAAGTATGATGGCGCTTATAAGGCAAGTTGGACAAATATTTTGAAAAATTCTGGTGTGTTTACTGGTGCAAAATACACACTCACGCTAAACGGTATCGAATTTGCGATTAATACTTTTGAAACAAGCGAACAAAGTGTAGTGCTTACATTGAATAACGAGATGATTGAGGCTATTCACTCAAACGGTAGAAATGTAAACTGGACTATAAAGGTTAGCGATTGCACATACACGATTGAAGACAATACTGTGGTAATCTACAATGGCAATACTTCCAGTGGCTCAATTAGCGATGCGCCTGTAATTATCGCTGATGCACCTACAAATCTTAGACTTGATGGAGTAATAGCAAGTTGGAATGCAGTTACCTTTGCGACTAAATACGAAATTTATATTTCCACGACCGAAAATGGCACCGCTATTGCAAACCATAGTGCAACCACAAAAAACACAAGTTATGATATTACTTCATTAGTAAACGGCTTGGATGCAGGCAAGTACTATGTAGTGGTAAAAGTGGCAGAAGATGAGCCAAACAAAGTATTTGTATTGGCTAGCGAATCTGCAAGTATTGAATACAAGCATATGGCTTCTGCTGAAATGGTAGAGGGGCTTACTGTTGTCACAATGACCGTGGCAAGCGATTTTGCGACTACTGTAACTTGGACATACCTTAAAAACAACAAATTTAGCGTTTACCTCACAAATTCAAATGGTGATGTAATTGTTATCGCTGAAAACTTTGGAGTAGGTGAGAAAAATCTTGCTATGACCGATGTGGAGGACCCAACAAAGGGGAGATACATATTTAGTTATTTTGATAGTACAGCAAATGACCCAACGCGTAGCCTTCCTGCGGGCGAGTACATTTTGAGCGTAGTTGCGTGCGGGTATGATGAATACCACAGCAACTCACAAATGGCAAACGCAAACTATACCAACAAATTCGGTCTAACCGCCGTTGACAATGCAAATTTATTTGCGATTGTGCCTGATTATTACATAAATAATAGTGAGTACGCTAGCGATTTTGAGCAATATAAAAATGCATACGGCGTAAACACAAAATTCTTTGTAATAAACGATGACAGTTTGTCAAGAGCGACACACTTCAATGTTTATGTGCTTGACACCGCCACAAACGAGTATGTTTGGGCTGGAAAATTGAGAAACGAAAAGATTGTCAGTGAAAATGGCTTGACATTTAGCGCAATTTCGACCGCAGACAACAAAGTGTTGCTTTCAAAAATTGTGGCTGGCGAAAATACAATAAAAATCATTCCATATGGTGATGAGAATTACTACTTCTATATAGAGGGTAGTACGACTTTCACAATTAGCGAAGCGCAAGACAAACTTGCAAGTATTTTTACAGTAGATTTGCATTTAATGGAAGAAGCGCCGTTGCTTAATGCCTTGTCAGTTGATGTGACATACAGCGACAGCCCCACAAATACAAATATCACTGAAATTGCACTTGTATTTAGAAACGCGCAAATAGGCTCTACTTACCGCGTAACTCCTTATTACAATAGTAGTTACGATGCTAGTCTTACTGATGTTGCGTGTGAACCGTTTGATGTGACCTTGACTGCAAGCGACTTTTCAAATGGTATCTTCTTGGGTATCAAAGTGTTTGACAAAATTAGACATTATGGACCGCACAACTACTACTTTACCGTACAAACATTGTCGCGCGACAATAACTTCTATCTTGACAGTGAAATTTCAAAAACTAGCGGAACTACTGCATTAAAGACAAGACTTGTAGAATTTTTGACTTATGACAAAAATGCAGATGCGACTAAATTTAGTCTAGTTACAGAAATTACCGAAAGCAACGAAACCGAAACTCTCAAAAATGGTATGCTTACTTGGTCATTGCCTGTACACGCTTATTCAATCGTAGTTAAATACACTGTTACAATGCAAGACAAAAATCAATCTAGCGAGATTATGCAACAACGCTTCCACTCAAAACAATATTCGGCATTTTTGGTAATCACAGTGGATAGTGATAATAATATCTCATACGCGATTGAGCAAGATATAAACAACTACTTCTCATTAGCACTTGACAAAGGCGTTATGGCGTTCGATATGCGTGCTTTCTTTAAGGATACTTCAAGAATTAAAGAAGATGGCGTGCAAACTGGTGTATATTACCTTGCGGGTTCATATGACTACTATCTAGTGGCTGAGGCTTTGGGTACAAATAAAAAAGTTGTACAAAACATTGTGTTTAGTCCTCAAAATAGTTATGGTAGCGCAGAAAAAATGAATACTTACACATATCAAGGTATTCCATATCCAAACCAACCTAAAAATATAAATCTTTCACACGATGGCAGACTTACTTGGGCGTTTAGTGATGAAATTTACGGCGAGGACAAAGCGGGACATTTTGGTATAGTGGTTAGAAATTATACTACCAAAATTATCGCTGGTACTGAGCAAGAATACTACGAAGAAATTATTTATGTTGACAACGAGTACGAATTAGATATTTCAAACTATCTAGTTGCTGGTGGTAAAGACCGTAACGAAGTATTTATGTTTACGGTTGCGCCAAACGACTACTACTACAATAGTGAATATGTGGCAGTTGACACTTCTAAACTTGACAGTAGTTCGAGTTTGCCAAATATGTATATCAACTGGGACGACCACCGCGAATTTGATGCAGTGCTTGCAAGCGACATAAACAACACAATTTATCAAGATATTTCTGCAAATGAATACGATGTGTGGATTGAAGTAAGTTTACTCAAACTCTCAAATTGGCAAGTAGGCGACCCTGAGCCAACAAAAGGTAGAGATTACAACGAAGTAAAACAAAATGAATCAGTCGCTGAAATTGTTTGGAACAAAGATGCAACTAACGATTACTTTAAATATATCACTTACTTGCGTGGTGTGACTAAATACAACTTTAACCTTGTTGGCGAGATAAACTACCTTGCAAACAACTTGCAAGTGTCAAAAGAAACTTGGCTCTCTGCTGATGACTCATTGCGCGGTGGATATTACTACTTGCGCGTAACCCTCAAAACTTCTAGCCCGTACTATGCTGATAGCAGTTATACTGCTGAGCGTGTGGTGCGCGATGTTTGGAGAAGTACCGCAACTGGCGCAACTATTGAGGGTGAGTACTTAACTACAAAACTAACTGATGAAGTGGCAAATCCTAACGAGGGCGCAGATAGAATGTGGGGCGAGGCTGAGTTTAAACAAGCAAATCTTTCATTCTATGTAAACACAATTCAAGAAAAAATCGATGGCACGACATTCTACCGTTTGCCAAAGACAATAACGGTTACAGCGAGATTGTTTGAAGGTCTAAATTACGATACAAACAACTACTATACACACACTTATGCAATTCCAGACCCTTCAAACTTTGGCACGCAAAACTTCTATTTTAGTAGCGATTATCCAGATGTAATGATTGAGCGTTGCTTTATCACGGGCAACGACATTGATTACACAAGGGTAAAAGTTACGATTGATATTCACTTGTTGTTTGATACAAATATCAATGCAGGTATTTATCACATTTTCTGGGTATTAAATGGTGATGAAATAGGTGACAGTAGCCCTATTGCCGACCCATATATGCTCAAACAAGAGGTTTGCCACTATGTAATCTTGCCTAGACCTATACTCGATTACCGCTTAGATTACACAGGTACAAACAGTAGCCAATTCGTGATTAACTGGATTTTGACCCCAGACAAATACACTTATACGGTAAACGAATCTTGTACTTACAATATAAACTTGTTTGCCTTTGAAGTAGAAAACGGCACGGACGCTAGCGAAAAATTGTACAATTCGCTAAGCGATGAAGAAAAATTGCATTTCTTAGATTCGGAAAATCAAGTAAAATACTTTGCGGAAAATAATACGACTGCTGGTAAATTGCTTGATTACAGCCAAGACTATTTTCTAAACGGTAGGCAATGCTACATTCAACAGCCAACCGCTGTAAACTTCAATTTGACACCAAACAAGTACTACAAAATTTATATCTACCTATCGCAAAAAGACTGGATGCTTACAGGCAACAAAAACGATATGTACTACCTAAATTCGGACACTTCGGTGGGTGTAAGTTATATGTACAAAAAGGTTTCAGGTATCCACACCGATGTAAATATCACAAATACCGTTACCGATGTTTGGCCTGTTGAAAATACCGATATGGCAAATACTGCTTACTACACGATTTCAAGCGTGCAACCAGACAACTACAACAACGCGTTTGAGTTCTGGGTGTACAATACGCAAGATATTCGTGCAAGTACAAATAGAGATTGGATGAAGCAACAAGATGCCGAAGGCACATATCTTGCACACTGGATTATCGGCACAAAAGACAATATTTACCCAACCAGTGGCGGAACGGTGGACTTATACATTTTGTACGATTATCAAGACAGATTGCCAAATTCTGGCACGCTTGACCTAACTAGGGCGGTGGGTGTGCTTGATTCAAATGGCAATATCAAAATCGACTCCCTCACACTAAACGAACTCTTAAATAGTAGCCGAGTAGGTGGAGAGAGCCTAGACAAAGTGCTTGTGCCTATCAATTACTATTGTAGGATAAAGACTTGGATTGACAACAACTCAATCAACAACAATGCGCCACTTGATGAAAGCGGAAATTACGAAGATGATGTAATTTATAGCAAAAAATGGATAAGAACACACATTCCTTATGTACTAGATGAAAATGGTAATGTAATAGAGGAAATGGTGGACAACTTCTATGCAAAATTGAACGAAAAACAATTCACTATTCCATATCTTGATATGAATGTCTTAAATCCTAACACTTACTTTACATTTAGACACAATATTCAATACGCCGAGCCTACTATTGACTTTATCGAAATTCTAAACAAAGATGGTTCTAGCGACTATGTAAACCTTGATGGTTCGCGCAAAACCGATGGAGCGACCGATGGCTATGTAATCGCTGACTCCGATAGTGGCTACTACTACCGAATTTGGCTCAAAAATGTATATACCAAAGATGCAATCATTAGAAATGATAAACTGATTGAAATGTCTTTGGGCTACACACACTTTGATACAAACGATGGTGGTTCTAGCGGAACAGGCGCAAGCGGAAATGAGTGGGTATGGAGCGATGCGGTGCGTTTTGTAATTCACTATGTTGATGATACAAACGACCCACGCTACGGTATGGCATATATTGAATTAGCGGTAGATAGCCCTGAGGCTGGTCTCGGTGGCGCTTCTGCTAGCGGTATGTACTTAGAACTTGACCAAATGTTACCTAATTTAGTTTCATTTAAAATTCAAGCAGTTACTAGTGAAAATAAAATTGAAAATGCTGGTTCTATTGATTCGCGCGGTGAGTTGGAAAATGGTAACATAAACAACGAATACTTAACCGCTAATTATCGTGGCGAAGTATTGAGCGCAAAATCACAAATTGAACGCATATATGTGGATAGTAACACTCATACTCATAATAATTACTTAGCAGTGAAAAAGCAATACACTGCTCCACAAGTTACATTGATGTTTGATGTAATGGAAACCTTACTTTCTGATAACAAAGTTACTAGGTTACCACCAGAACAAGGGCAGTTTTTAACAAATTTAGTAGAAGCAGGAGAGTATGTTGGACTTGCGGCAAATCCGTATATCTATACAAAGGCCAAAACTTTGGAAGTAAACGGCGGACAGACTTTTGAGTATGGTATGTTAAAGACTGATACGCGTACAAATTACTTGATTACCCTTAAATATGTGGGCAAAGATGGAAAGACTTATACAAAACCTATCACTTTGCGCACATACGATGTAAACCGCACTTCTATGTTTACCGCTGATGGCAATGAGGTGCTTGTTGGAGGTGGGTTCTATGATGAGGTAAAAAATAAAGACACCGATGAGGCGAGATTTAATTACACAACTTATGAAGATATTTACAATTACAGTGTAACTTGTCTTTACAAGGCTATGTATGACCTCATTAACGATGCGGACGGCACTCAAACAGAAACTGGAAATTACCACGGCGGTTTGATTGCTATCGACATTCAAACTATCGCTCCTGATTTGTCAGGCGAGGCGGTTGCTCCTGAAAAATTGTGGGTAACTAGTGATACGCGTACTGGGTATGAATTTTATTTCTATGGCAGACTAGAAACAGTGCAAACCACTTTTGACCAAGATAAATGTGACTTTACGACAGATTTCCAAGGTGATATGCCATCGTTCTACACACACGAGGGCTATTACTATTATCACCACTCATACATTCCTTACAATTATCTATCTATTCACCGTAAGGTAAACTATCATATCTACCTTGATAGAGAAGAAAATATGTCATACAATATTTACAATACGCGTGTAAAATCAGCGGTGACTATTTCGCCTAGCAACGGACTAGAAAAAAATAAGTGGAATACAAAGAATTTGACCGAGATTTTAAAAATCGACTTAGGCGACCCTAACATTGATAATTATGATTACAACCAGTGGAGATTGCCAAACAATGACAACGACCGTTGGCACTTAAATATCGTTGCCGTTGTCGATGACTCTATGGAATATATCGGTAGAGGCTTTAATAGTAAAGATTTGTATTACTTAGTTAACTTACAAATCAAAAACGACATAGAAACAGCCAACTTTAATATGCAATCGCTTGCTCACGCTGAATCTGGTACAGTAGATAAATTAGACATAAATACTTTGCTTAGCCAAACTAATGGCGTGTTGACTAACTTCTCAACATCGCGCGATAGTTCTGGGTACAACGAAAGTAAGTGCTTGCCGTACAATTTGGCGGTTGATAGTGCAGTAGTGTATTATTATTACCCATATTTAAGGGCAAATAGTGCGGAATTTACTTTTACAAGTTCAACTGGTATCAAGGACCAAGCAACAAGATATTACGACCTATTTAGCCGAATACTAAACGACATATTTATCTCAAAACCTGAGATTAGAGGCTCAGACGGCTTTAAGATTTATATCAAATTATATAATAGCAAAAATCCATATGTAAAAGAGAGTTATTACACAATCGGTTTGCCGTTTAACTATTACCGCGCACTCACATTCGATACAAGCAGAATTTCATTTAGTCAAAGCGGTGATACGATTAGAATGAACGCAACTTATTCGGTAAATAACCAATTTTCAGCGCTCAAAGTAACGATTAACCAATATGGACTAAATAATTCGTTCTATCAAACTCAAATTTATTCTAGCAATTCAAGTACAAGCATAAAATCAGGTAATGTAAACTACTACGCAACTGCAAACTTTAACTATGCTTATGCGGACTGCTCAGACTCACGCTCTCGTAGTGCTTCGGTCATCAATGATATGATTTACAACTACAAGACAGCCTATATAGGTTATGTACAAGGTGGAAACAACCAGTTCACCGTAACACCTATTCACGATGGCTATGAGCCTGCACATAATCTACTCAAACCAGGTATTACATTTACTCAAAAACAAGTAAACTTTACCGTTACGACTCACCCTATGAGTACAGGTATTGATATTTCTACCGAATTAGTCGGTGAAATGGAAGATGGACACGGCAAAGTGCTTTTTGATGAGTGGGTATGGAAAGAAGGCTCAAACGATGATACTGTTGTGAAAAAGACCGTTTATGGCTCATATTACTACAAAATCAGTTCAATTAAGTATGGTTTTGCAAATATGAGTGGTGCTACTATGGAAGCAACTTGGACTTATAGATTTGATGTAGATGAATCGCAAATAACTCGTGCAAAGAAAGACGGCTTCAATACTGAGGCTCAAGAATACGAAAATATGCGTTACAGTGATGTGACTGATAGTACGACCAGCACCTCTGGTATTCCTACCACTCCTCCAAAAACGGCAAACTATTTTAGCCTAACTATTACTACATACTGTAAGGCTGGGTTTGAAAGTGTATTTGCTGGTAAAGGTGTTTGGAGTGACTCAAAGACCGTGACTGCTGACCCGCTAGTAGGTAAACACATAGAATACCCGGAATCTGATAGTATCGGAAGATATTTGTCTGTTGAAATAACAGGTGGTACAATGGGTAGTGGTAATACTTCACAATATGTTGCTAGCTTTGGTGCAGGTGGAGATAGGAGTTGGAGCGTACAGGGGCAAGTCGTTTCAAATGTTCCTAGCCATTTAAGCAAATTTACTGTTAATGTTGAGGTGAATTATACTGCTAGATATCATAATTATCACACAGAACACAGAGAATTTAAGTTCCCGCTATGGGGCTGGGAAGATAAACCAACACCTCACCACGATTATCGCTATAAATCAGGTACTGCATCAGTAAAAGGTATCAGTGGAGACTCATCGATAGGATTTGGCGCATCAGGCTTGTATTATGAAACTGAACGCGATGCTTGGTGGTGTAGTTTTGAAGTAGACGGTGGTTCTTCTGGCTATTTTACCTCTATTACCCGTGCTTAAATGTTACAAAAAGATTAAATAAAACTTTAATTAAATTTGCTTTTTGCAAAAATTTTATCAAAAAACTCAAAATAGATTATCAAAAAAGGTGTGCTTTTGAATTGCGCACCTTTTTGATATGCTATATTTGACAAAAGCACTAAAAATAACAATTTCGATATGCTATACTTGACAAAACCCACAAT
>CAVBHV010000002.1:0-22033 GCA_963595385.1 bacterium | reverse complement strand
TTTTGTAAAATAATCACAACATAAGCATTTTATATTGACATAAAGCGCTAAAAAGTATAAAATTAATCTATAAAATAAAATGATTTTCGAGGTAATTATGCAATTAACAAGTAAAAATTTAATGCGTATGTGGCGTGAGTTTTGGACAAGTAAAGACCACCGTGAGATAAAAGGTGCTTCGCTCATTCCCGCTGATAATAGTGTGTTGTTTACTACCGCTGGTATGCAACCATTAATTCCTTATTTATCAGGAAAACCACATCCATTAGGACACAGGCTTTTTGATATCCAACCTTGTTTGCGTACAAACGATATTGATGATGTAGGTGACAACCGCCACCACACTATGTTCTTTATGATGGGAAACTGGAGTCTAGGCGACTACTTTAAAAAAGAGGCTATTTCGTGGAGTTGGGAGTTTCTCACTAGTCCAAAATGGCTCAATATTCCAAAGGAAAAACTAGCAGTTACTGTATTTAAGGGGGACGAAGCAGTGCCTCGTGATGAGGTAAGTGCAGGGCTTTGGGAGCAATGCGGTTTGCCAAAGGAAAGAATTTTTTTCTTCCCTAAAAAAGACAACTGGTGGGAAATCGGCGGTGGTGTAGGACTTTGCGGGCCTGATACCGAGATTTTTTACGACACTGGCAAACCTGCTTGTGGGGAGAATTGCGACCCTTCTTGCGATTGCGGTAAGTGGGTGGAAATTTGGAACAATGTATTTATGGAGTTTAATGTCGAGAAAAAAGGCGACCCAATTACCAAACTTCCTCAGCAAAATGTAGATACTGGTATGGGATTAGAGCGTATCGAGTGCGTGCTGAATGGCTATGACTCTACTTTTAGAAATGATTGTTTCAAGCGCCCTATCGAGATTTTGGAGAGTTTAAGTGGTAAAAAATTTGACTTTTCAAACGAATACGGCAAGTACTTTTGTATTGCGTGCGACCACATAAGGGCATCAGTATTTTTGTTGGGTGATATTCAACCTACCACTCCTAGTAATGTTGGACAAGGTTACATTTTGCGCCGTTTAATTCGTAGAGCGGTTAATTGTGCAAGAAAGTTGGGTATCAACGCAAAAGACCTCGTAAAAGTGGCTGATGCATATGTGCAATACTACAAAGAAGATTTTGAAAACTTTGTAAAAGTTGAGCAATTTATTCTTGATGAAATTACCGCCGAAATTGACAAATTTGAACACGCTATTGAGGGCGGAATAAAAGAATTTAACCAAATTACAAAAGATATGAAGTCTGGCGATACTATTGATGGAAAAACTGCGTTTAGATTGTTTGATACTTTTGGTTTCCCTCTTGATTTGACCACTGATTTGGCAAGCGAGCGCGGAATTAAAGTGGACAAAGCGGGCTTTGACACTGCATTTAGTGAACACCAACAAAAATCGCGTGACAACTCTGGTGCAATGTTTAAGGGGGGTGTTGCGGAGGCAAAGAGTGAGGAGGAGCAAATTATATTGCGCCGTTTACACTCTGCCACTCACTTAATGCTAGAATCGTTGCGTAGAATTGTAGGCGATACGGTCGAGCAACGAGGTAGTAATATCACAACTGAGCGTTTGCGTTATGACTTTACTTGTGACCACAAACTTACTCCAGAAGAACTTACAGCGGTAGAAAATATGGTAAACGAGCAAATTGCGCGTGACTTGCCTATCACTTGCGAAGAAATGACTCTTGATGAAGCAAAAAAGAGCGGTGCAATCGGTATTTTTGAGAGTAAATACGGCGACAAAGTAAAAGTATATACAATGGGCGATTTTAGTAAAGAAATTTGTGGTGGTCCACACGCAAATCACACTGGCGAATTAGGACATTTCAAAATTTTGAAAGAAGAAAGCAGTAGTAGCGGTGTAAGAAGAATTAAAGCAGTTTTGCAATAATAGTTGACTATTAACAAATTTATTAGTACAATTATACAAAAAGGAGAAGCGTATGAATGTTTTTGTAAATATTTTGAAAATATTGATAATTCTAGTTGCTATCGCGGTGGCTGTGGTAGTGATTATGTGTGCTGCTCTCGTGCTTTTTCCAGGATTTTCAATTTTTGGTCTGCACTACATAAGTGGGGACAACAAGCCTATCGGAAAAGAATATAATTTGGTCGATAATTCCGCCGAATGGGAAACGGTGAGTACCATTTGGGTAAAAACTAACACTTGGAATATCGACATTCACCCAGTAACAAGCGGTGAAAGTGAAATTTTTGTAAATAACTGTATCAATGCGCGCTGGACAAGACTATACAACGGTTTTGTATTTGGTGAGGTAAAAGAGCCAACTTTTGAAGGCGCTAAGATTGTGACTGTCGATGGCGAAACTAGATTGCTATTTGAAGTTGCTGAGCCAGATGGCGGTTGGTTGAGTAAGAACAACACAAAACTTACTATTCTTTATGACAACAATGTATTTGCAAATAAAAACTTGCTTATCGAAACAAACACAGGTGTGATTGAACTCGGTAATGACATTAATTTTGCTACACAAAAATTGACTATCAACAGTGAAAAAGGTGCTGTCACTATCAATAAAATTACTGCTCAAAACGATTTGGAAATTGCAAAATCTACTGGCGATATTACCGTTAATTGTGACATAAATCAAAATGTTAAGATTGATATCAATAGTGGTTATGGTAGAATTAATATGCAAAACGCAGGGGCAATAGATAAAGCTGTTGTGCTTGGTTTTGATAAACCACTAAACAATGTAAATGTGCAATTTGGTGATGTAACAGGTGACTTAGAGATTAAAGCAAACGGCGGTCTTGTACGAGGCGGTAATGTATCTGGGTCGTTAAATGTTGATGTAAAGAGTTGTGATATTTACCTTGAAAATATCAATGGCGTTAGCAACTATTTAGGCGTAGATGGAATATTTAAAGCATCAAAATTAAATGGTGTGTTTGATGCAAACATTACTGGTAATGGTAGGGTTGAATTAGGTGAAACTAACGGAAAATCTACTATCAAGACAAACAATGGTGAAATCAAAATTGAGAGCGCAAAGGCTGATGTTGATGCTACTTCACAAGGCGGAAATATCAACATTACTGGCGCGAACAACAAGATTAATTTGTATATCAAAAATAGAAACGGAAACACAGTTTTAGATAAAATTAAGGGTACAGTAAACTTTGCAATTACCGACAAAGGTAGGGGTGCTGTTACTGTAAATTATGCAAATGAAGTTGGGGCTATTGTAGGTGAAAATGTAATCACTACCGAAACTGGTACAATCGCGATTAACTTAAACAGTGCAGACAAATTTTTCTACAAAAAGTGGAGTACAAACAACAAAGTAAACATTGAACTTTCAGGTTGCCGTTCTACGGATAAAGAAAACACAACAGGAAGCCCTGTAAATGGTGCTGAAAGCACTGACACGAACAACTTAACCACCACAAGTGTTGCGGGCGCAATCAATGTTTTACACTATACAACAAATTAGTTTTTGATGAAAAAGACATACACGCGTATGCCTTTTTTCTATTCTTGACCTAGCCCAAAATATTCTACAATTCCGCACATAATGGTGTATGCAATGCGCTCTTGATATTCACTAGTTATTAATTTCGCCTCCTCTTTTGGGTTAGACAAAAATCCACATTCTACCAAAATTGCGGGGGAGCGGGAACAATTTAAAATATAAAAATCGCCCGCCATACAGTTTTTGCGAGAACCTTCGATTTGTTCTACAAACATTTCTTGTAGCGCTTGCCCTAATTCTTTGCTTGTGTCGTTGTTGAGTTTGTAAAAAACTTGCGCACCGCAGGCTGTGGAACTAGTAAAACTATTCAAGTGAATACTAACCACCAAATTTGCATTTGCTTTGTGTATAATTTCTTCGCGTGCTTTCATATCGCGTTTTTTAAACCCGTTTGCAAAAATTCCGTACAAACCATCTTCGTTGGTACGAGTGTAAGTTACTTTTATACCTAAAATATCTAGCATTTTGCCGAGTTTTTGCGCAATACTTAGATTTATATCACGCTCATAAACTCCGCTAGGACCTACACAACCAGAGTCAATTCCGCCGTGTCCCGCATCAAGCACTACACTAAATCTAGGCAAGGGGGTGGAGGCTTGTGTAGTTTTGTTGCTAAATGAAATATACGCATTCATTCCAAATAGTAAGGTAAAAACTAACAAGTAACTTAGTGTTTTGCGTAAATTTTTGATAACTGCAATCATATTTTTCTCCGTTTTTTGATTAATTATATTCATTTATATTGTTATTTTTGCTAAATTATTGCGTGAAAAAATTTTTTATGCTATAATATACATATGAATAAGTTTTTTACATATCAAAAGTTAACAGAACAAGAATTATTGAGCGTGCCTAGTGCAACGCTTGCGTGGGTGGGAGATGCGGTATATAGCCTTTGTGCGCGCGAGTATGAGTTACGCTTCAATCACGGCAAGCCCGCAAAATTACACAAAGTGGTGACCAGTTGGGTAAACGCTTCGGCGCAATCAGAGAGTTTGGAAAAAATTACACCTCTGCTTATGCCTTATGAATTAGATATTGTTAGGCGTGCTAAAAATGCACCTATTACTACAAAAAGTAAGCACTATGGAATTGCAGACTACAAGCGCGCGACCGCTTTTGAGGCGCTAATCGGCTATCTATATTTAAGCGACAAAGGCGATAGGCTAAACGAGTTGTTAGAAAAAATATTTGGAGATATAAAATGATTATTTATGGCAGAAATGCAATTTTAGAGAGTTTGCGCGCAGATAAAGCAATTTTTAGAATTTATATATTAGATAAATATGCAGACAAAACGGGCGAAGTTGAGATTTTGGCAAAACGCAAAAATATAAAAATTCAATACTGCAACAAAGATGAATTGCACCGTATTTGCGGAGATGAACATCATCAAGGCTTTGTGGCTGAGTGTGAAGATTTTACTTATAGCGAGTTGGAAGATATTTTGGACTACGCAAGTAGCAAGGGTGAACAACCATTTGTGGTTATACTTGATGGCGTGGAGGACCCACACAATCTAGGTAGTATCATTAGGGTGTGCGAGTGCGCGGGCGTACACGGAGTAATTATTCCAAAGCACAACGCTTGTCCTATAAATAGCACGGTTGCAAAAACCAGTGCAGGGGCGTTGTCTAATATGCGTGTTTGCAAAGTCACAAATTTGGCACAAACTATCGATAAATTAAAAGATTTTGGCTTGTGGGTATATGCAGTGGAACTAGGCGGGCAAAATATCTACCAGCAAAACCTTACGGGCGCTTTGGGACTTGTAATTGGTAGTGAGGGTGATGGAATAGGACAATTAATCAAGAAGAAATGTGATGGCATACTCACAATGCCTATGAAAGGAAATATAAATTCGCTTAACGCGAGTGTAGCGTGCGGAGTGGCTGTATTTGAAGCGGTAAGACAAAGGGGTTAAGATTGAACAAAGAAAAAAACAATTCGCAAAGGCTCAAATTGTTGCAAGCGCGTGCGGGAGATACGGAGGCTTTGGAGCAACTTATGAATGAGTTTAAGCCACTTGTCACCAAAATTGCTCGAAAATTCTTTTTGCTGAATGGTGATGATGCGGACCTTATTCAAGAGGGTATGATAGGGCTATACAAAGCGTTTTTAAATTATAGACTAGATGGCGATGCATGTTTTGAAGCGTATGCAATTACTTGTATTAGGCGCAATGTAATCTCTGCGGTGCGAGCAAGTTTGACACAAAAAAATCAGCCACTAAATACCTCACTAGGTTTGGGAGCACAAGGTGGGTTAGATATAAATGATGAAGATATGACCGAATTTGAAATAGCTTTGCCTAGCGAAGAACTTTCGCCAGAAGAAAAAATGATGCAAAATGAGCAAAGGAAAGAAATTTGGGCAACGATAAAGCAAAATTTGAGTGAGTATGAATTTTTGGTGTTAAAACTATACTTAAATGGTGAAAGTTACAAAGAAATTGCAAAACAACTTGACAAAAATGAAAAATCAATAGATAATGCTATTGTGAGAATAAAATCTAAATTGAAAATTTTAGAGGGATAAATATGTATTTAGCACTTTACAGAAAATATAGACCAAATTTATTTGATAAAATTGTAGGACAAGAGCATATCACACGCACCTTGCAAAATCAAATCAAAAATGACCAAATCGGCCACGCGTATTTGTTTTGTGGGAGTAGGGGGACAGGTAAGACAACAACTGCCAAAGTTTTTGCGCGTGCAATTAACTGTTTAAACCCTAAAAATGGTTCTCCTTGTGGCGAGTGCGAAGTATGTAAGGCGTTGAAAGAAAATAACGCTATTGACATAATCGAAATAGATGCTGCAAGTAACAATGGCGTAGAGGAAATTCGTGATTTGCGCGATAAGGTAAAATATCCGCCAACTGTTGGAAAATACAAAGTATATATTATAGATGAAGTGCATATGCTTACGACCAGTGCATTTAACGCACTCTTAAAGACTTTGGAAGAGCCACCAGCACACGCTGTATTTATACTTGCAACAACTGAGGTTCACAAACTACCAGCGACTATTCTTTCGCGCGTATTGCGTTTTGATTTTAAATTGATAAATACTGAAACCATTGCGCACTTAATCACTGATATTTTTGCGGAAAGCAAGATAAAAGCAGAACCAACGGCTGTAAATTTAATTGCAAAAGCGGGGCAGGGTAGCGTGCGTGATGCTTTGTCTATTGCTGATATGTGTGCTAGTTTTGCAAATAATGACATAAAATATCAAGATGTGGTCGAAGTGCTAGGCATTTCCGATAGTGAAAGTATATTTAATCTAGGTAGCGCGATTTTGCAAAACAGAGTAGCAGACTTTTTTACTGAGTTTACAAACCTTGCAAATGCTGGTAAAAATTTGACAGTGACCGCAAACGACCTAACCAAATTTTTTAGAGATTTGCTAGTAATCAAGACTTGTGGTGAAAACTTTATCGACTACACGCCAGAAGTTTTGCAAAAAATGAAAAGCCTTGCTGAGGAAATTACGCAAGACAAACTAAATAGGGCAATGCAGGCGTTTAGCAAGGTTGAAAGTGAAATGAAGTATTCGCTAAACCCGCAACTTTTGATTGAAACTACTGCATTAGGGCTACTTGATGCAGATGTAAAAAAAAACTGATAATGTCACTAAATAGCACACAACCAGAACTCGTTATTCCCGTAAAAGCGGTGAGTGCGCGTTCGATTTGGGGTAAAGTGCTACTAGAAATGCGCAAATCTAATTTGATAAACATACATTCTATTTGTATTGATATTGCAGATGTTAGTATTGATAAAAATAAATTTACTATTTCAGTTAGCAAGTCAATTAATTTTGAAACATTAAAAAAAGAACAAAATTATCGTGATTTAGTTGATACTTTTCACAAACTAGGCTATAATTATGATATAGCACTTACCTATGAACCAAACAAGATGAAAAAAGATGACAAAGTAAAGATTTTGTCACAAATTTTGGGGTGCAAGGTAGCATTATTTAAGAGATAAAGGAGAAAATATTATGGCAGGATTTAATGGCTTTGGTGGAGCAAATATGCAAAATCTACTCAAACAAGCACAAAAAATGCAAGAGCAAATGCAACAAGATAGAGAGGAGTTGGAAAATACTACTTTTTACGCAAACGCGGGTGGTGGTATGGTAGAAGTTGAGATGAACGGTAAACGCGAATTGACTTCAATCAAGATTAAGCCTGAGGTTGTGGACCCTGAGGACATAGAGATGCTAGAGGATTTGATTATGGCTTCAATCAATGATGCAAATAGGCAAATTGATGACAAAGTAGCGGAGATTACTCCTAGTATCCCAGGGGGAATGTTTTAATTGAAAAACTTTATCGTTCCTATTGAAAAATTGATTGCTTGCTTTTCTAAATTGCCAGGGGTAGGTAGAAAATCAGCGATTAGGTACGCTTATCATATAATAAATAGCAAAGAGGCAGATGTGCATAATTTTGCACAGGCGTTGCTCGATGTAAAGACGCAAGTGCATTATTGTGCGGTTTGTGGGAATTTTACAGACAAAGAAATTTGTGATGTATGCCGTACGGGAGATAGGACTGTTGTATGCGTTGTGGCTGAGCCAAAAGATGTGCTAGCCCTTGAAAAAGTAACTGATTTTGGGGGGACTTTCCACATATTACACGGGCTACTAAACCCGCTGGAAGGCGTTACGCCAAATGATATTCGCATTAAGGAACTACTTACTCGCGTGAGTCAGGACAATGTGCAAGAGGTAATTATGGCGACTAGCCCAACTGTTGAGGGCGAAGCAACAGCAATTTATATAGGAAATTTGCTAAAAACACTAGGCGTCAAAGTTACGCGAATTGCGCAAGGAGTGAGCCTAGGTACTGATATTGAATATGTAGATGAAGTCACTCTTTCGCGTGCGATTGAGGACCGTAGAGAAATTTAGCCGTTTATGTCGTATTCGGCTATTTTTTGTTTACATTTTATATAAAGCCGAAGATTGCGGGCTAGATTTTTATTGCGTTTAACCAGTAAAGTTTGTTCGGCTTTTTCTGCTTTACTTAGCAATTTTTCTAGCCTTTTTGCATTTTGTTTACTCATTTTTCACCTTTAAAATTTTTTTTGCATAAATAAGTTTAATTTTTAGGAGGGGCGTATGGAATTTAATGATGAACAACTACCTAATGAAACTAGTATGCGCTTAATGCAACAAGGTTATACAAAAGTAAAGGCTCTTCAAAATGAAAACGACCCACAAAATGAAAATAACGAAACTATTTCTACTGATTTGTCGCGCGCGCAGAGTTTAATTGCAAGTAATATTGACTGGAACGGCAATTCGCAACTTTTGAGCAATATGTGCGCTCGTACGCAAAATCGTTGTATGAAAAATTATATTCGTGGCTTAATAGAACTTAACAATCAAGATAGACAAGAAGTCAACAATTTATACCAGCAAAATCAATTTAGGCGCAACCCAAATCTTATCAATACTACATCTGGAAATTTCAATTCCGCATTTCGTGACTATGTGCGAAACGAAACGCAAGTGTTAGATAATTTGGTCGATTTGATACAAAGTGAAAGCGCTCAAAATACGCGTGGTGCGCTATCAAATATCGTGCGTAGGAGGCTAGATGCTCTTGATACGCTCGCAAGTTTTACCACAAACAATTTTTTTGGCTTTTAACGAAATTTTTGTCAAAAAATCAATTTTAATTTTGAAATAGCGCTAATTCGTTTTGAAATTAAATTTTGTTGTGATATAATATCTATATGGAACTAAAAATTGATGAAAATTTGATAAAAATCGCAAAAATTTTTGCAAAACACGATGCAAGGCTATATATTGTGGGCGGTTTTGTGCGAAACGCAATACTAGGTTTTTGCGAAACTGATATCGACATTTGTAGTAGGCTTTTGCCAGAAGAAATAGAAAAAATTTTGGACAAACGCAAGTTTACTGTTAAACTCATAAATCCAAAACTAGGCACAGTGCATATTAGGTCAAAAGATGATACCGTTGAGTACGAACACACTACTTTTAGAGCGGAAATGTACAAACAAGGCGGGGGACACAGCCCAAAAGAGGTTAGATTTGTTGCTGATATGTCGCAAGATGCTTCGCGCCGTGATTTTACCGCAAATGCAATTTATTTTGATATTTTAAGCGGGGAAATTGTTGATTATTACAATGGTGTTGCTGATGTAAAAAGCAAGGTTTTACGCACGGTGGAAACGCCAGAATTTGTCTTTTCGCGAGATGGTTTGCGAATTTTGCGAATGGTACGCATTGCAAACGAATTAGGCTTTTGTATAGACAATCATACCTTTGAAGTAGCAAGGGAATTATCACACCAGTTAAACGATATTTCACAAGAAAGATTTAATAAAGAAATAGTTGCTATTCTTTTTGCTGATTACAAGTACGATGCAATAAATAATATAAATGCATATTTAACGGGCTTGGAGCAAGTGGGTAAACTCCACGCGTGGGAGTATGTGTTGCCAAAGTTTACCGAAATTGTAGGTAGAGAGCGTGTAAAAGAATTATACAAAAATGAATGGCAAAATCTAATCAAACACGCTCATCCAGCGTTGCGTATCTCTGCATTTGTGATTGATATGTGTAGAGGTCTAAAAATTGATGCAACAAAACAAGTTGTTTTTGCGATTTTGGGTACGGGCGGAATGATGTTGAACAAGCAAGAGTGTGAGCGCCAGTATAGGCTAATTTTTGCTTTTGAAAGGGTACGCAAAGGCGAGATATTTAGCGAAGAAACGGGTAGAATGTTCTTGCAAGAAAATCATTTTATTTTAGTAGAATTGCTTGCATTATTAGAACTGGCGCACATAGGCGCAAACCTCGCTAGGACATATAAACTTATGCAGGTTGACAAAGTACCATTTAATATCAAACAATTAAAGATAAACGGAAATATCATTGCGCAAAATTTACCTGAAATTGAAAAAGTTTATTATAGCAAAATATTAAATACCTTGTTAAATAGATGTGCAATTATGCCAGAATTAAATAAACAAGAATTACTTATTAATTGTGCAAAACAAATTTATCTAGAACTCAAAAAATAAAAACGCGTTAAGTTGCCTTAGCGCGCTTTTTGTAGTTAGCAAAATTTGATTATGCCTTCAAACTTGATAGTGTTTTTGCCACATTCAGGTTTTTGTGGGCAACAATTTTGCCAGTTGCTACAAGGTTTTTGTTCGGGACATTGCTTTTGGTTACCTCCGCAAGGCTTGCCACAGCAAGGGCAAAACCCTGTTTGGACATAACCACCGCAACCGCTGTAACCTTGATAGTTTTTCCAGTTGTAATAACAATTTTTGTTGTCGTTAAAACAGCACATCACAGCACCTCCTAATGATTTCATAACCATTTGGCTATGTACGCCCCGAACTATTATCATAGTATGTTGTGGGCTTTGATTTTGTGAAAGTATGAATTTTTATAAAATGCAAAAACTCTACTTAAATCGTTTGCAAAATTAAATTGTATTTTATATAATTAAATAAACAAAAATATTGCGAGGTAAACAATGGGTTATTTTGATTACTTAGAGGACAAGACAAAAGAGCAACGCGAATTTCGTTTTTACGATATTTGGGCAAAAGTAGGTTTTTTTGTGTTTTTGGGTACATTGCTACTCACTATTGCAAGCGTTTTGGTGTTTACTTTGGCAATTCCGTTGGGGCAAAATATTTATCTTGACATTTTGTTGGGTTGCACTATTGTGGTAGGAATAATAGGGGTAATATTTTCTATAAAAGCCGTAAAAATGGCAAAAAGTGTGCGAAAAACATCGGATTTGGGTAAATTTTCTATGATTTGGGGCATATTTTTTGTGTTGGTAAATTGCGCTGGTGTGGTGGCAAACACTTGGATGTATTTTGTCTAAATGTGGCTTAAATCGTTTTACAAAAGTATAAATTTATGTTATAATTAAATCGTAAAATAGCGAGGTAAAGGTATGCAACAATTTGTTTTTCCCGCAATTCTATACAAAGATATGGAAAATCGCGGTTATACAATAGTTTTTCACGACTTGAATATTTGTACTGAGGGCGCAAGTGTCGAAGATGCGTTTTTGCGTGCAAAGGAATTTTTAGATGTGTATTGCAGATGCGCTCTCGACTATAATGGTGAGGTTGATGAGGCGACTAAATATGAAGATGTAGTTACTGATGATAAAAATATAGTTTTACTCGTTGATGCTCAAATTGCTGATGAGAAGAAAAATGTGCGTCCTACACAGCGTTTTAGCCTAGATATCTAATTGCTTTCGCTTTTTACTGCTTGAAAAGGAGGGCTCTAATATGAGTGAAAAGATGTTTACGAATGAACAAGCACTGGACCATTTAAACTACGCGGTAACTTGTGGGTTTAGCCTAGAAAAATTTGTTTCTGGCAGAGGAGTTTATGGTAACCGCGCTTCACTGGTGCGTGCAAAAGACCCTAGAAAATTGTTTACACAAGATAGTGACTTTAAAAATAGTCAATTCCATATTATTGAAGGGAAAAAGGCGCTTGACCAAGTGCAAACTATTTTGATAAATAGACAGCAACTAGAAGCCCCTTTAACTGACAAAGAATGTATGCGTGATTTTTTCGATGGCGCAAATATTAGTTTTTTATCTGAGGAAGATAAGGAAAAAGTCTTATCCAACTGGGCAAATGTTGGCAGAAAATTGCTTTCAAGTGCTAACACCTCATTTGCAAAATTAAATAATTTTGTCTTGGGGCATATCGTATTAGATTTGCCTATTCAAGCGCAAATGGTAATCGCTGAATTTCGCCGTGCGCAAATTTTGACACTTTTGACACAAGATATTATTCCTGCAAGTTTTGCTAAAAAATGCCTAGACTTGTTACCAGATGACAAGGAAGATTTAGTTGCCTTAAAGCAAAAATTAATCAAGCAACGCGATGAGATAAGGCGTGCTAAGGGGCTACCTAGCGAAGTGGAAATGGTGGCTGAAAATCTAGTAAAAGTGCCTTTTGAGCCTATGGTAAAGACTATTCAAGGCTCGGTAACAAACGAGCTTATGCATAAGTCAAATATGGAAAAAGAAAAAGTTAGAGCGTAATTGCGTTATTATATTTATTAAATTTGAGTTTAGTTTTTTGCTAGACTCATTTTTTGTTACAAGTATAAATTTACAAAGTTTGTACAAAATAACAGCAAGGAGAATTTTATGCAAAAGGTGAAAAATCTAGCAGTTATCGTATTGTGTAGTATTTTGTGTTTTTGCGGGCTATTGCTTGCTTTTTTGAATTTTCAATCTTGTTATGCTGATACAAATTTAATTGAAATGACCTTTTGTTACAAAGATAAAATTTATAGATATTCTACGCAAAATTTTGACAATACTGATAATTTTTACTTTAAATCGCAAGGTCAAAAATATGGGCGTATGGGTACAAATATTGAACGGGCAGAACTTGTGCAAAAAGTGCGTGCGTTGGGCTTTACTCCAAAAGAAACTTGTAATTACTGTTTTAAAGGGCTAGATAAAGTAATCGAAAATATGCAAAAAGACATAGATTGCGAACCTAAAGATGCCACACTTACATTTAAACCTAATTTAGCGCCGTATTTCTTTTTTACTCACGAAAAAATCGGCAATCATTTAGATTTAGACAACCTTTTAACGGAAATTGTCCAAAAATTGCGCACTGATACAAAGTTTACTATCAACTTGCAACCTAAACAACTTTTGCCAGATGTGTATTACAAAGATTTGGTAGGCTATGCAAATTTGAGAAGCAGTTTTTATACATCGTTTAGCGCAAATGAAAATCGTTCGCATAATATTGCGCTTGCGATAAGCAAATTTAATGGTATGGAAATTGAAATCGGCAAAGAATATAGTTTCAACAAAACCACAGGTAGGCGTACAGAAAGCAATGGCTACAAACCTGCAAATATTATTGTAGATAAAAAGTATGTTGAGGGTTACGGCGGGGGAGTGTGTCAGGCGAGTACCACACTATACAACGCACTTTTGCTTGCGGGGCTAGATTTCCGCGAGTTGCATAGCCATTCACTTGTAAGTAGTTATGTAAATATGGGGTTTGATGCAATGGTGAATTTTGGCTCATCAGATTTGCGTTGGGTGAATAATACCGACACAAAAATGTTTATTCGCACTTATGTGCAAGGCAATCGCGTTGGTGTAGAAGTTTACGGAAAACCAGAAAAAGTCCGTTATACATACAAGAGAGTAACCGAAATTGAGGAACAAATTACTCCACAAAAAGATGAGGTTATTATTGATAAAAATGGTGAATATGCAAATTTGGTAACCTTCAAAGATGAATCGGCTTATATCACTTATCCTAAAAATGGACATAAAGTGCGTGCAATTTTGGAAAAATATGAGGGAGAAAGGCTGGTAGAGCGAAAATTACTCCGTAGAGTCAGTTATGGCGCGGTGAGAGGCGTAAAAGTCGTTGGCGCAAAAGATAGACCAAAAATAGAAGAAAAAGTGGAGCAAAATGTCGGTTTGAGTGAACAAATACGCGCATTTTGGCAAAATCAAACAAGTATGCAAAATCAATAGACAAATTTATATTTATTAGATATACTTAGGTATTCCATTTTTTGAGGTGTGCCTATGTGGTGGGTATGGTTATTATATGTTTTGTGTTTAGTGGTAACTGTGTTTACATCAAACAAACTTGCCGAGTATATTGATGCGCTAGACAAAAAAACTAAAATATCTGGTGCGTTTTTAGGTGGAATTTTGCTTGCAGGTATTACTAGTTTGCCAGAATTGATTACTAGTATTACCGCAGCAATTTTAAAGCAACCTGAAATGACACTAGGTAATATTTTAGGTTCAAATGTTTTTGATATTGCCATAATTGGCGTATTGATGCTAATTTTCTTTAAGCGTTGTCTAGGTAAAAAGGTAAGCAAAAGCAATATAATAATTTGTGCATTTACTTTGTTTGTCAGTGTATTGATTTTGCTTTGTGCAATATTCGACTGGAAGATTGTAATCCCTGCAATCAATGTAAATATCTTGACTCCGTTAATTTTGGTTTTGTATGTGGTGGCAATTTGGTTCTCACAAAAAGCAGAGGGAAATGCTGATACCAAACAACAAGAAACTCAAAACGATACAAACGGGAAATTGACTGACACCGAAAGCAAGAATGAGCAAACTGAAATTAAAATTGCCGATAAGTCATCAAACGAACCCGCTACTGAGGTAAGAGTTAAAGAAGTAGTAAACAAAGCAGAGGCGTTGGAAGTAAAACAAATTGTGTGGCGTTTTATTTTACTTGCGTTTGTCTTGATAGGTGTGTCCGTTGCAATGACATATTTAGTTGATAGTATTGCTACAACATACAATTTAGGTAGAGGACTAGCGGGAGCGCTATTCTTAGGTATTGCAACAAGCCTACCTGAAATTATTTCTTCATTCACTCTTGTGAGATTAGGAAATTTCGATTCAGCCTACGGAAATTTGTTGGGTTCGTGCTTGTTTAACTTTGGTGTAATCGCACTTGCTGATATTTGTTACACAAACGGGACAGTATTTTTGACTGACTTACAAAGTATAATTTTGTCCGCTTGCTTAGTAGTTGCTTGCATAATGGCGCTTATTTTTGGTATATCAAGGCGACAAAACTCAAAGTGCAAAAATTCTATTACTTTGCAAATCGTTAGTGTGGTAGTGATTACACTTGCATATATCGTTTTCCTAATTCTCTCGTTAACTATTCTCTAAACTAAAAATTTAATCAAATTTAATAAAATAGTTGCTAAATTCTATTGACACAAACTTAATTTATTGATATAATTACAGCGTTACAAATGATTTTGTAGCGTTTTTCTATACCTTTAAAGTATAGATTAAAAACTTTTACAAAATCCAGTTATTGCTGGTCGTGGAAAAGGGAACACAATGGTGTGCTGTTCTCCTTCCAGCAGGACGGAAAATATTTTTTGCACGAAGTGACTCATTCCAAACACTTTTTGTGAGAACAAAAAATGTTTTTCGCCAAGTCGTAGTTTTAGGGTTGAAACTATGATAAAATTTACAAGGAGGAAACTATGCCTACTATAAACCAACTAGTTAGAAGTGGCCGTAAGCAACAGAAAAAGAAGTCTAAATCACCTCTTTTGGAACAATGCCCTCAAAAGCGTGGTGTTTGTTTTGCTGTTACTACTACTACTCCAAAGAAACCTAACTCTGCATTGCGTAAGATTGCAAAGGTTCGTTTGAGTAACGGTAGTGAAAGTACTATGTACATTCCAGGTGAAGGACACAACTTACAGGAACACTCTGTTGTATTAGTTCGCGGTGGTCGTGTTAAAGACCTTGTCGGTGTTCGTTACCACATCGTTCGTGGTGTTTTGGATACTGCTGGTACTGCAAAGCGTAACCAAGCACGCAGTAAATACGGCGCGAAAAAAGGTAAATAGTCCTATTTAAAAAAGTTGAATTTAGCGTTTGCTAAAAGCGACAAGCAATATATATATATTATATAGGAATAAATTAAACAAAACTTTTCTAACTATTCTAAAAGGAGATTAAATTATGTCAAGACGCAATTCTGCACCAGTGCGTAGCGTTTTGCCTGACCCAGTGTACGGTAGCGTGGTTGTAAGAAAATTAATCAACCAAGTTATGCTCGATGGTAAATTGAGTATTGCTGAGCGCCTTGTTTACGATGCGATGAAAATTGCTAGTGAAAAAACAGGCGTAAGCGAAATGGAAACACTTGAAAAGGCTCTTGAAAACGCAAGTCCTATTGTAGAGACTCGCGCACGCAAAGTTGGTGGTGCTACATACCAAGTGCCAACAGAAATTCGTCCTGCTCGTCGTCAAACTTTGGCGATTCGTTGGATTGTGTTGTATTCTAAAAAGCGTGGTGAGCGCGGTATGGAATACAAACTCGCTGGTGAATTAGTAGATGCTTTTAACAGTACTGGTGGTGCTGTGAAAAAGAAAGATGAGATTCACCGTATGGCAGAGGCTAACAAGGCTTTTGCACACTTTAAGTGGTAATCAAAAAAGGAGATTAATATGGCAAGAACTACACCTTTGGACAAAGTACGCAACATAGGTATTATGGCGCACATCGATGCAGGTAAGACAACAACTACTGAGCGTATTTTGTACTTTACAGGTATAACACACAAATTAGGTGAAGTTCACGAAGGTCAAGCAACAATGGACTGGATGGTTCAAGAACGCGAACGCGGTATTACCATTACTTCTGCTGCAACAACCTGTATGTGGAAAAATCACCAAATCAACATTATCGATACTCCAGGCCATGTTGACTTCACTATTGAGGTTGAGCGTAGTCTAAAAGTACTTGATGGTGCTGTGGCAGTATTCTGTGCTCGTGGTGGTGTACAGCCTCAAAGTGAAACCGTATGGCGCCAAGCCAACAAATACGGCGTACCTAGAATGGCTTATGTCAACAAGATGGATATGAACGGTGCTGACTTTTATCATGTAATTGATATGATGAAGACTCGTTTAGGCGCAAATGCTGTGCCAATTCAATTACCAATCGGTCACGCTGATGACTTTAAGGGCGTAATTGATTTGGTTACTATGAAAGCAATTATTTATCACGATGATGAAGGCAAGGAAATGGAAGAAATCGACATTCCTGCTGAATATCTCGAAAAAGCACAAAAATACCGTGCTGAATTGATTGAACATGTTGCTGAAATGGATGATGAATTGCTTGAAAAATTCTTCGCTGGTGAGGAATTTACTGTTGAAGAAATCAAGCGTGGTATTCGTAAGGGTACTGTATCACTCCGTATGAACCCAGTTTGCTGTGGTACAAGTTACAAGAATAAGGGTATCCAAAAATTGCTCGATGCAATCGTTGATTATATGCCTAGCCCTAGTGACATTCCTGCAATCAAGGGTGTACTTCCAAATGGGGAAGAGGGCGAGCGTCACCCAAGAGATGACGAACCATTTAGTGCTTTGGCATTTAAGGTTGCCACTGACCCATATGGTAGATTGACTTACTTCCGCGTGTACAGTGGTACATTGCAAAGTGGTAGTTATGTTTACAACTCTACAAAGGGTAAAAAAGAGCGTGTTGCTAGACTTATTCGTATGCACTCAAACGAGCGTATCGAAATTAACGAAGTTCACGCTGGTGACATCGCTGCTATCGTAGGTTTAAAGGATACTACAACTGGTGACACTTTGTGTGATGAAGGTCACCCAATCGTTCTTGAAAGTATCAACTTCCCAGACCCAGTTATCAAAATTGCTATCGAGCCAAAGACTAAGGCTGGTCAAGAGAAGTTGGTAGCTGCATTGTTGAAATTTGCAGAAGAAGACCCTTCATTCAAGACTTATACAGACCAAGAAACTGGTCAAACAATTATGGCAGGTATGGGTGAACTTCACCTCGATATTTACTGCGACAGATTGAAGCGTGAGTTTAATGTTGAGGCTAACATCGGTAAACCTCAGGTTGCTTACCGCGAAACAATTCGTAGCAAGACCAAGCAAGAGGGTAAGTACATTCGCCAGTCTGGTGGTAAAGGTCAATACGGTCACTGTGTGATTGAAATGGAACCATTAGAGCCAGGCAAGGGTTACGAATTTGTCAATAAAATCGTGGGTGGTGCAATTCCAAAAGAATTTATCCAACCTATCGATGATGGTATTCGTGAAGCCGCTCAAAACGGCGTGCTAGCAGGCTACGAAATGGTGGACTTCCGTGTTACTTTGGTAGATGGTAGTTTCCACGATGTGGACTCTAGTGAAATGGCGTTTAAGATTGCTGGTAGTATGGCATTTAAAGAGGCTGCAAAGCACGCCAACCCAGTAATTTTGGAGCCAGTTATGAAGGTGCAAGTCATCGTTCCAGAAGAATATTTGGGCGATGTAATGGGCGATATAAACCGCAGACGCGGACAATTACGCGAAATGGAGAGCGCAGATGGTCAACAAACTATCAATGCACTTGTTCCACTTGCTGAAATGTTCGGTTATGCGACCGACTTGCGCAGTATCACTCAAGGTCGTGGTATATTCACTATGGACTTAGAGTGCTACTCAGAAGTTCCAAAATATGTTGCCGACAAAATTATCGGCGAGAGGAACGCTTCCAACTAATGTTGGAAAAAGCCAATTAAAAATTTTATTAAGGAGAATGTAAAAGATTATGGCAAAAGCTAAATTTGAAAGAACTAAACCCCACTTTAACTTGGGTACAATCGGTCATATTGACCACGGTAAAACTACTTTGACTGCTGCTATTACTACAGTTTTGGCAAAGAAGGGTATGGCAGAAGCGCGTGACTATGCTTCAATCGATATGACACCAGAGGAAAGAGCGCGTGGTATTACTATTAACATTACTCATGTAGAGTACGAAACTGCAAAGCGTCACTACGCTCATGTGGACTGCCCAGGCCACGCTGAATATGTAAAGAATATGATTACTGGTGCTGCTCAAATGGACGGCGCAATCTTGGTTGTTGCTGCAAACGCAGGTGTAATGCCTCAAACTCGTGAACACATTTTGCTTGCTCGTCAGGTAGGTGTTCCAGCAATTATCGTTTTCGTAAACAAAGTTGACCTTCTTCCACCAGCAGACCGTGCGGACTTGTTGGAATTGGTTGAAATGGAAATTCGTGACTTGTTAAACGAGTACGGCTTCCCAGGCGACACTACTCCAATTATCTTTGGTAGTGCTAAGCCAGCCCTTGATGCTGCAAACGCAGGTAATGTTGATGGCGAAGAATGTAAATGCATTTTCGAACTTATGGATGCTTGTGACACATACTTCAAGGACCCAGTTCGTGATGTTGACAAACCATTCTTGATGCCAGTTGAAGATGTATTTACAATCACTGGTCGTGGTACAGTTGCTACAGGTCGTGTAGAACGCGGTACTGTTAAACTTAACGACACAGTAGAAATCGTAGGTATGGGTTCTACAAAGACAACAGTTATCACTGGTGTTGAAATGTTCAAGAAATTGCTTGACCAAGCTCAAGCAGGTGACAACATTGGTTTGTTGCTTCGTGGTGTTGACCGTAAAGACATTCAACGCGGACAAGTTTTGGCTGCTCCTAAGTCAATCAACCCACACACAAAATTTACTGCTAATGTATATGTATTGAAGAAAGAAGAGGGTGGCCGTTCTACTCCATTCGTATCTGGTTACCGTCCACAATTCTACTTCCGTACAACTGATGTAACTGGTACTATTCAACTTGCCAACGGCGTTGAAATGGTTATGCCAGGTGACAATGTAGAAATGGAAGTTGAGTTGATTACTCCAATCGCTATCGAAGAAGGTTTGCGTTTCGCTATTCGTGAAGGCGGACACACAGTAGGTAGTGGTGTTGTAACAAAAGTTGAAAAATAACTTTTGCATTAACCAACATACAAGGAAAGAGTGTATTTTCACTCTTTTCTTTTTTTACTTAAAAAACCGTATTTCAATTAACAAAAGTTAACAAATTTCGACAAAAACAACACAGTATTTGTGTTGTTTTTTGTTGTTTTCGGTCGAATTTAGTCGAACAATGTAAACGCCCCCAAAAACGATTGAAAATTTTAAAAATATCGTATATAATGTCTTTCAGTTTGTGGGAGGTCGCAAAATGATTACGCAGTCTTTTGATACTTTGTTTACAACTGAAAATATCCTCAAAGCCCACATAAAAGGGCGAATTTCCAAGAGGCAAAAACGCCCAATCGTGCGCTTTGAAATCTCATTACTCGAAAATATCTACGAACTCTACGACCAAATTACAAGCGGAAAATATAAAATCGAAAAATACCACAGTTTCACAATCTTTGAGCCAAAGCAACGCGAAATTCAAACGCTACTATACCGCGACCGAATTGTCCAACATGTCATCTGCGACAATATGCTAGCACCGTACTTTTCCTCGCGCGCCATTTTGGACAACACCGTTTGCCAAATCGATAAAGGCACTCATTTTGCGCTAGCGCGGTTTGAGAAAAACTTGCGAAAATTTATCCACACGCACGGCACCAATGGTTATATTTTGAAGTGCGACATTCACAAATATTTCCCCACAATTCCACACGCGCAACTAAAAGAACTCGTGTCGAAACACATCAAAGATAAGCGCATACGCGATTTCGTTTGTATGATTATCGACAGTTACCACACAAGCCCACGCTTTTTGGAAAAGTACAAGGTAGCCCCGCTCGAACCAATCAAGCGCCACCCGTTCGTGCGCGATATGGTCACCACAGGTCGCGGGATACCAATCGGCAACCAAACTAGCCAAGTTTTCGGGATGTTTTATCTCGATAAGGTCGATAGGCTGATAAAAGAAAAATTGCGCGTCAAAATCTACTCGCGCTATATGGACGACTTTGTGCTTGTACACGAAGATAAAAATTTTCTCAAAAAAGCGCTCGCGGAAATTCACAAAACGCTAGATACACTGGGCTTGCTCCTAAACGACAAAACACATATTTTTCCACTGAAAAATGGCTTGACTTTTCTAGGGTTTCGGTATCAAGTCAACGAAAACGGCAAATTAATCAAAAAAGTCAGCAAAAAGACTGTCACGCGTTTTAAATCTCGCGCAAAATTGCTAAATCGTGCCTATGCAGAAGGATTGATTGACCTGCAACGCGTAAATTGTTCGCTAATCGCGTATCACGGACATTTAAAACACGCAAATTGCTACAAATTAGAGCAAAATCTCAAAAAACGCATCAAAGTCGCCGAAATCGCACAGCAACGCATCGCCCAACAAAAAAACGCAAAAAGGATAAAATCTTATGACTGAAAAAATTGAAAATACAACACAATCGACAACGGAGCAAATCACAAAAAATCTTCCCTCCGCGCAACCAAATGCTCCGCAAGCAGTAAAAACGAACACAACGGACACAAAAACAGCGGGCGCACCCGCGCAACAATCACTCGTGACCCCCAAAATGTGCAAAAAAGCCTCGCGCAAGCCATTTATAATTTACAGTTTAGAGCCAGCAAAAGAGCGCGAACGCGAACTCGCAATCTTTACGCACGCGAAAAAATTGTCCGAGTACATTTTTGTAATTACCGAAAAATCACCTAAAAAGTACCGCTGGAGCATTGTGACACGACTACAAAATTGCGCAATTGATGTTGTGGATAACTTGTATCAAGCGAATTTCCAACGCGATGAGCAAAAAAGACTCGCGTACCAAATCCGCGCGGGCGTGTGCTTGCGAATTTTGGACCATTACGCCGAAGTAGCCAAAAAAATGCAAGCGATTACCATAAAGCAGATGTTCCATATCGCAAAATTGATACTCGAAGCACGAAAATTACTCGGGGGGTGGACAAAAAATGTAAAAAAATAATTTAGTTCACCCGCGGGCAGAGGTCTTGTAAAAGGGTTGGGTTTTGTTGCTTACTCGTGGTCGCGCTCTTCCAATAACAATAATTCAAACAATGCGTATAATGTAAACCCCTCCGGGTCTGGTAACAATAACAATAAGGTGAATAATTCCAACGCTGTGCGTCCCGCGTTTCACCTAATGT
>CAVBHV010000001.1:0-24454 GCA_963595385.1 bacterium | reverse complement strand
GTAGAATTTTTTGCAATTTTGTAAATAAATGTAAACAAAATTGACAAAATAAAAATAGGGAAAAGAATTATGAAAAGTAAGTATTATGCGCTTTTATTTTTAATGATATCTACTGTATTTTTGGGCTTTGCGGGTTGTGGTACAAATTACGACAATCTCAAAGTTTCGGTTTCAGTTGATACAATTTCTGTGTTTGAGCGGGAAGAAGATGGTGACACAACCGCTACTTTTACAGCAACGGTTGAGGGCATAACTGAGGATATGCTTACGAGTGTTGAGTTTGAATTTAAAGATAGAGGAATTGCAAAAGCGGAGGTGATTTCGCAAAAAGACAATGAATCTACCATTCAAATTACGGCAATTCGTGCGGGTATAACTACTTTGCGTGTTGTGTCAAAAGAATACAACAAGGTAAAGAGTGACGAAATCACGATTGCGGTCTTTCGTAATGCAGATTCGATGATTTTTAGGGACCAGAAATTAGCATTGTGTGCGGGCGAGAGTATCAAACTAGAAACCGCATCACTGATTAGTTTTGAACCAGCAATCGTTTACCCGAATGAAGCGGTTTTCGAATTGATGACACCTGAAAATTCTTTGTGGAATGAAAATTTGGGTACTGCTACTTTGAGTGGAGTGCATATTGAAAATAGTGTGCTTTATGCCGAAGAAGGGGCTAGTTGCGGTATCGCACAAATCGAAGCAAAAATGGCAAATAACATTAGTTGTGCTGTGTATGTGCTGGTTTACAAAGATATTCCACAAGAAGCCTTTACCTTATTTAATAATGGAGATGAAGTAGATAATCTAAAATTAGTCATTAACTATGATGATGTAAACAACAAGGCAAAATTAAATCTATTTGTAAATAGCCAAGGGCAAAGTTGCAATTTGCGTACGGCAGTTAGTGATGATATTGTTACTGCATCTATGCCAGATGAAAACGGTGACTTCGACTTAATCGCATTTGATAGTGGTCTAGCAAAACTTACTATTTATGCAGATTTAATAAACCCTATAAACAATGAAATTTACAAATCATTTTCTCGCGTCTATGATGTAGAAGTGGTGCGAATTGCCAAAAATGTGACCATTTCTTCTGCAACAGTTGCACCTTCTACTGCTCCTGTTACAATGGAAGTGCAAGACTACTATGAGAATATTCGCGGAACGGAAATTCATATTTTGGTATCTCCACAAGAGGCAAAAGATACAAATTATGAAATAGTGGTAGAGGAAATTGACGGCTCTACTGAAAATTTGGAAGAAAAATCTAAAAGTTTAGGCATCTATGTTTCTGGTAAAAGTTATGCAACTATCAAAGATTATAATGGATTGAAACTTTACGAATCTGGCGAACTATTGCGCAGTGACACAAGTTTTTATGTAACACTCACTGGTACAGATATTGCAGAAAGTGTGAAATTGTCGATTAGGGCAAACACTTATGATGAGGCGTTGCCGATGGTGTCAAACGAAGTTTTATTAATGGTAAAAGCGGGGGTAATGACTATTACTCCAAGCGAGTTTGACAACAAAACTAGCGTAAATGGTAGCGCTACATTAAAAGTTGATTTTACCACCAGTCGTGGTGAAAATATCGGTAATCCTAACTTTACATTTGAATTTGCTGATAAAAGTATCGCTAAAATTGAAGCAACTGAAACACTTTTCCAATACAATTTAATAGGTATTACTGACGGCAAGACACAATTAACTATCCGCGCAGATAATGGCGTTGAAGTGACTGTCAATGTCACTGTTTATCAAGTGGTAAATGAATTTTATCTAAAAACGGACCACACTTATGAAAATAGCAACATTGTGGAAGAAGTTTGGAACGAACAAGACAATGTAAATGGTACGGACAAGTTGTTAGATAAGGGTGTAACAAGCCTTACAGTTAAGCGTAACAGTTTGATAAATGTTGACTGCATTTATTCGCCAAAAGGAAACGATAGGAGCACGATTTCAATTAGTGCATCTTCGACCGATGCTACGGGCGACTATATACAAGTTTCCGATGTGGGTGTAGATAATAGATTTAGTTTTTACACTAAACTTGCCACTCAACTAGATAATCCAGTTGAAATAGTGGTTAAATTTACATTTAATAGGCAAAACGAAAATGGCGAGTGGGTATCAGTAGTTGCTGAGCGTAGAATTTCGGTAACTATTTATGTGCCAGTAACTACCTTTTACTGGGCTGGTACAAACAATCAAAAAAATCTAACTTGTCAAGTTTATGATAAAAATAGTCTGTACTATGAGCAACAAGATTTGGCTAGCGCGGAATTAAATGTTGTTGTAAATTCAAGCGCATCGGTGCTTTTGAATGGTGGGGAGATTGAATGGACTCTTGAAAATGAAGAAATTTTGTCTATCGCTCCTAGCGAAAACGGTATGAAAATTACCGCTCAGTTGGATAGCGCTTTCTATACAAACAATAGATATGAAACTTATGTTTACGCATCAGTTGTTGAGTATGGCAAAAAGACCACAATTACTTGTAAAGTTATTATTTTGCGCCCTCAAATGGTACAAAGTATCACAGTAACAAACTTTAATAAATCGGAAGGGATTAGATTAAACGATTTAGGTAGCGCTAGTCGTACTCAATTTACGCTAAACACAAATGTTTTGCCTAAAAATGCATTTAATAGCAAATTAGGTTACAAGATTTACAACGCTGTGTACAACGAAAGCGTAATTCCTGTTGCTTCGACTGAATTTAATAGTGAAACCGACACTGAAATTATCGCGTTAGACCCAAATAATCAAAATACTATTATTGCTAAAAATGCTGGTATTGCAGTTGTGCGTATTTATCCTTTGGATAGAATTATTGCAGAAGATACGCTTTTGTCGCCAGAATGGTATGTTGATGTGTGGGTAATTGTAGAAAATGGTGATGAAACTAACCCATATTCCATTTACAATGCGGAAGAATTTATTGCAATCGGTAGCAGTGAACTAGCGCTTACAAAACACTATGTTTTGATGCGCACAATAGATATTTCGCGCTACTCAAACGCTTTGCCTTTGGGTAAAGAATTTGGCTCGGTATTTAGTGGTTCGCTCGATTCATATAGATACGGCAGAAACGCAAAAATGGCTGTTTTAGGTATCAAACCTAGTGGCACTTTTGTGACGGAACAGGGTGTGTTTGGTGGGCTATTTGGTACGATAAGTGGTAAAATTTCTAATATTGATTTTAGTTTTACCGATTGCCAAATCAACCTTGAAAATTCTATCGGGCAAATCGCAAATGTTGAGTTAGAAGGTAAAAATATTTACTTAGGTTTGCTTGCTGGACAAATTATAGCAAATGATGATGTAAGTATTGATAATGTAGTCATCACATTAAGCAACTACACAGAACGCAAAGTATATATTTTGGGCGTAGATGATATAGAATATCAAGTTTATTTTGGTGCGCTAGCGGGGCAAGTAAACGGAAATATTCAAAATACTTACGCAAATATTTCGGCTCAAATTAGTTTAGGGGCAACAAAGGTCATCGCTGGTGGCTTAATCGGTGAATTTACGGGAAACAGGTTAGGCCAAACTGAAACCTTGCTATCAAGAGTAAATTTAGTCGCTATTCGTGATATTGCTATTGATGATGAAAGCGCAATCGGTGGACTTGTAGGTGTTGTGAGTGCGCAATCAAATGTTTATTCAATGAATGTTACTGGTAATGTTACTGCAAGGCTTTACTCAAATGTCGGTGGTATGGCTGGTATCAACTATGGCGCGTTGGGGCTATTTGAAGATAATGTTGAATACAAAGTGTTTGCTTCTGTCAAAGTAGTTGGGCGAAAAAATGTCGGTGGTTTGGTAGGACTTAATAGTGCGGGTACTATTGGTTATGCGCGCGTAGAAAATTATGAAATTGCTGGCATAAATAATAGCGAACAAGCGCTCGCTAGCGGTATTGAAAATGTTGGTGGTCTGGTTGGGTTTGGTAACGGTGGTCGAATTATCTATTCATATGCAATGAGTTATATCAAGCAACTTGAAATGGCTCAATACAATGTTTCAAGTTATAGTGGTGACATAATAGGTGTAAATAATGTCGGCGGTTTAGTAGGTTTTGCACAAAATGCTTATATTATGAGCAGTTTTGCAAAGTCAAATATTCAAGTAGTGAAAGACTTAGATAACAGCCTAACTACAAACATTGTTGGTGGTTTGGTAGGTAATTACCTTGTAGATGGTAGTTTGAGTTTGAGTGTGAGCGTAATTTTGAATAGTTATGCTAATGGTAAGATTATCTCAAATGGTGATATAACCAAATCTGGTGAATTGATAGGTAGTTATACAGTTTCACCTGCAAGCGGAAATAACTATGTCGATACTTGTTACGGTTATGTGTTGCTAACAAATCTTGCTGGTGGCACAGAGGTTATCAGTCGTAATTTGATAGGTACAAATGCAACAAATGCGAATGTGCAAAAGTGTTTTTACCTTGCAGATACCACTGATTCTGCCATAGGCTCTGCTACTGAAAGTGATATGAAATTAAACGAAAGTCTAGGCGACTATGACACTAGCAAGGTTTACCTAGGTTGGAGTTTTGGTGACAAAGATTCGACTAGTGCGTGGGTTAAATACGACCCTAGCCTTGATATGTTGGGCGTGAATGACAATTTGCCTATTTTATATGATAGAGATAGAGGTTGGTTATACAATCAAGCGATTACTGATATTGAGGTAACTGCGCGTACATATCAAGAAGAAAGCAACAAGTTGCCTACATATTTACAATATAACGGCACGGGCAAGACAACTAGTGTAGTTGTGCTTGAAAATATTGCAATAGATGATAGAGGCGAACGCAGTCTATATCTATATAACAGTACCTTAAATGGTGGTATGTATGATATTACAGTTTTGCCTGAAATTGACCCTACAAAATGGGCAATTTCGGTTACATCATCAAATCGTGCGGTAGTTGATGTAGAGCAAAATAGTTTGAATTTGCTAAATACAAGATTGATTTTTAGTCAAACTGGTTTTGCGGTAATTACTTTACAATCTTTACTTGATGCAAGCGAAAAACAAGAAATTTTGATTTATGTAATAGGTGGTTTTGCTGACTTTGATATTCTTGATGAACAAGATAATTCGCTTACAAGCGACACAAATAACCATATTGCTATCAAAAACGGCTACGGGAAATTAATCATACCTGAATTTGCCAAATTAACTGATTTTGTTGATGACTTGGGTGTTAAATACTCAGTCGCTAGTGAGGAATTTTTCAATTTTACAAATTATCCATTTAGCGGTGGACTTACTTACATTCCAACGACTGCACCGCACTTGTTGAGTGCAAATGCTACAACAGATTATCAAGAAATATTCGCAACTCCTTATGTAACGCTCAATTTTGGTGATTATGGCGTATTTAAACTCACTTTTGAAGATTTGAAAAAGAATTTCTACATTAAAATTTACAATGGTATCACTTCGGCGGGGTTGAGTGCAACGGAGGCAAATATCACTAGTAGTGAAATGGTAAATCTAAAATTAGAGGTTTACACTGACAACACTCTAACTGCTGAGATTTTACAACCAACAATTTACAAAAATGGTTCAGATGTTGTCCTTACTGACAATGGCGAAATTTTGTCACAGTTGGCGCCTATTGCTAGTGAAAATATTGAAAATGAGTTGATTACAAATAGATATATTTTGCAACTTAGAGAAAATGATAGAGCAATTACCGAAAATGTGACATACAAAATTGAGTTTAGTGTACTTGATGAAAATGGCACGCTTTATGGCAAGTTTGTGTTCAACTTGACGGTAACGCCTGCACCTATTACGCGAATTGATATTTCGCACTACACTTATGGTACGCAATCAATGCTCAATGGTGAGGTTTCGAGTAACCTAATTTCGCCAGGGACAAAAGGCTTGCTAAAAGTAGATATTACACCAAACTATGCATTTTTTGACTATATCATTGCATCAAGTACAGTAGATACTGCAACTAACGAAAAAGTAGAATTGTTGCAAATGGTGCAAAGAAATGGTGTATTTAAGTATATAGAGGCGCAATACAATTCTGCGGGCAATTTGATTGTTCAAAAATTAACAGGTTACGATAGCCTAGGTAATGCATATTTTGATGGCACGATTTACTTAACAACTTTGGTTAGTGAGGGCTTGTTGGAGGGTGTACAATTCTATATCAGTATTGTACCAATGAAAAATAACGAGAGTACTTATATTTTTCCTCCAACTTCGTACAATCTAATTTCTACCTTCGCTCCTTTTGCTAGCCTTACTTTGGACAATTCAAACGGCGACACAATAGCGCGTGGAACGATAGCAAACTTCCGTTTGCAAGGTACACTGTTAAATAGTACAATCAGTGTGTTGAGAGCAGATTATGGAATGAGTGCAGATTTGAGTAAGTTGCAACTTTGTGCTTTTGGTGATATAAGAAAGCAATTTGGTCAAAATGCAAAAGAAAATGTTGACTTGATTATTCCTTTCTATGTGGGAATTTTAGCAACTCCAAACAACTCAAAGATTACCATAACCATACAAATTGATTCCACAACGCCGACTGGTGGCTCGCTCAATCCATTGATTTTGGAATACACAATCTATATAGTTGATTATAATGTACAAAGTATATATACAAACGATGCTGAAACTGGTATTTTAAACGCAAGTATTCGTACATACAAGACTTTGGAAGCAAAATGGAATTTGCAAGCACCGCTTTTAACTGATTTTGATACTTATATCGGGGCAACTGATGCAGATGTATTGAGTTTTAATACTGAGTTAGAAAACATTATTGCAAACGCTACGCAAAAATTAAAAGTGATTAATGAGCAAGGCGATGGTTTGGGTGGTGTTTGGTGGTACAATAATGGTAGCGGTTATAGCGTAGTGCAATCGGCATACTCATATCCAGACTTTATTATTAGTTACACAACTATGAATGACAATAATTCTTACTATATAATAAAAGGTAAGACAATCACTCAAAATATCAACTTTAAGTTATATTTCAAAGGCTATTATGTTTACGATACAACTACAAATTGTTATAAATTTGTGATTGAAAGTGAATTAGACAGTTTAGATAGCGCAAATATACTTGCAACATATCAAAATGTATTTGAGCAACAATTTATCATTAATGTTATCAATAATACAACTGATGACACGCCAGACTTGATTGATTCTGTTGAAAAATTCCGTTCAATGGAGCAAAACGGCGAGGGCGTAAGTTATATGCTTACTACTGACATTGTGCTTGATAACTGGACTCCAATGAAAACCGCTATCAAGTCGCTTGATGGTAACGGACACATTATCTACATTCGTAGTTTTGCGGACAATACAAACACAGATACAGCAAATTATGGACTCTTTGATACATTGCCTAGCGGTACAGTTTTGAAAAACTTGATTATTGATGTATCGTACAGTATTTTTGTAGATTTGCAAAATACAAGTAATGTTAACTTTGGATTTATTGCGGGTGTAAATGACGGTGGTATAATTTACAACTGCGATATTGTTGTGAGTCAATCAAAAGAAAACTGGACTACAATTTACAATAATTCTGCTAGAAAAGTAAGCAATAATTCAAACTACGCTTTTGCAAGTAATGTATTTAATCAAATGTTGCAAGGTACGGGAGATTATGCAAACTCAAACACCTTGGCTTCAACATTTATCTTGACTGATAAATCGACTACAAATACAACCGTAACTACATGCATAGGTGGACTTGTTGGGCAAAATAACGGTTATATCACAAATTGTAGAGTAGGTAGAATTGATAGTAATATTTTAGGTTCAAATAGAATTGATAGACATTACCCATTGCAAGGTATAAACCTCTTTGCTTCTGGTAATATAGGTGGACTTGTTGGACAAAATAATGGTGTAATTGCTAATAGTTACTTCGCTAATGGTACTATCGTAAATTACAGTATGTCAATTTTTAGTGCAACAAACGCAAACGGTGCAAAAACTGGTGGCTTAGTTGCGGACCAAACCGCAAATGGTAGGATTGAAAGTAGTTTTGCAAAAGGTCAAGCAAGTGACTCCGCGCAAGCAATTTTGGGTGGTGTAAAAGCGTACGGTACAATCGGTGGACTTGTACACTCAAACGCGGGAAGTATCAAAAATAGTTATGCAAATATGCCTTTGTCTAGCTCAAATGCTATGGGTGGTTTTGTATATCAAAACACAGCAAGAGGGAATATTGAGTATTGTTATTCAATGAGTAAAATCAATAGTACGGGCTTGATTAATGGTGTGTTTGTGGGTGTTGACCAAGAGGGCAATGTCTTGAATGGTGAAAATGCTACTATTGAAAAATGCTATTATTTGGCGTTAAATAATGACTTAGTAGATGCAAAAGAACCAGCAACAGCAATATCTTCACTTGAATGGAGTAATGCTCAAGGTGTTGCGTTTGACGGCTTTGCGATTGCGGACAATGAAGCAAGTACTTGGTACATAGATACTGAAAAGACTTATTTAGGACCTCAACTCCGTTTGGCTGATAAAGTTTACTACTCGTTCCGTACCGATGATTATAGTTATGACAAAACTTGCGAACTAGGTAGCGAAACAAACCCTATATTAATTGCAAGTTTAACCGACTGGGAAAATGTATTTAATTACTCAGACACTAGCGGAAATTTCCGTTCAGCATTTATGGAAGCGAATAGCACAGTTTCTTCTGGTGGCGCAAAGTATGTGTTTGGGAATTATTCTGTAAACATTGCAAGCGATATTAGTTTCAACAACTCTATGCACACAACGAGTTACAATACAATTTTCAAGGGGCAACTTAATGGTAACGGCTACACGCTTTCTGGTTTGTCTTATAGACAATCAAGCAGTGTAACAGCAACTCAAAAAGACTTTGGTTTATTCAATACTCTTGAAAATGCGATAGTGACAAACTTAAACTTGACTATCGCAAGTGAAATTTCTATTCGTGCTAGGCATATAGGTAGTCTTGCAGGAACACTAAGAGATGTTTATGCTGAAAATATCACAATTTCTGGCGAAACGCAAAATAGTAGTATCACGGGCTTGAATATGGCGGGTGCGCTTGCTGGACTTGTGTTGGGCGATAGCGAAATTAGAAATATTGAAAGTACAATTTCGGTAAACGCGATTAACGCAACTAGTGCAAGTGGAAATTATAGTTATTATTATAGAAATGCCTTAAATGTGAGTGAATCCGACTTCTCTTATGCAGGTGGTATAATCGGCGTGCTTGACTTGAATGAAGAGGATAATTCTGCCGAAAACCCTCGTGTACAAAACTTGCGCACTCGCGGAAATGCAAATATTTTTGCAGAAATTGCGGGTGGTGTAATCGGTGTAATTGACCAAAAATCAGAGGCAAAACAACTTGAATTTGTGATTGATACAGAAGATGAAAATGCTCCAAATATCAATGGTAGCAACTTTGCTGGCGGACTAGTTGGTGAAAATCGTGGTAGAGTGATGCAGTCACGCGTTGGTATGGAAATTAGCAAGCAAATTAGCCTTGATGAACAAATTTCTACTACTGACCGCGCGCGCGACTACATAGGCTACACGAGATTGTTTGCATCAAACGACTCTGCAACTGCTGTTGGTGGTTTGGTAGGTCTAAATGCTGGTGGTTGGATTGCAGAAAGTTATTCGCGTGCAGAGGTGTATGCAACTAATGCGTACATTGCAGGTGGTATTGTCGGTATGGCTATAAATGCTCCTACAAGTTATGCGCCAAGCGACAATGATGCAACGCTTAATTATTTGCGTAGCCTATCAAATATTGACAATGTATTTAATACGGTCGGCGCAAGTTACACGCTTGAAAATTCAAAAATTAAGGTTCGTGGTGCGTTCTCGTTTAGTGCAACTCTAAAAGAGGTATATACAACTGGTGGGGTGAATGGTAAAAAAGTTATCGGTGGCGTAGTTGGTGCAGTAATGGGCGCTCCATTATTTGCAAATTCAACTGAGGCGCTGGTTGCTGGAATTAACAATTTTGATGCACAAGACAAGACATTTACCGATAAACTCAACAACATAGACTACTATGTGGGCGGACTCACTGGTTACTTAGGTTTCAAAGTAAGTGAAACGAATGAAGGCGTTGTGCCTATCGTTAGTGCTTTGGAGGTAAGTGGAGAATTTAGTCTAGGTACTGCAAGTCTAAAATCAAAATTAGTTGCAAGTGTAAATGGAAAGACTATTCCTACTATCGGTAATGTGTCAAATCCTAACCACACTGCATTAAATACTGACTTTTTGAGTGTTGCAACTGATGTAGAAGACAAAACTTTTGATGGCTTTAATGAAACAGTTTGGAATATCGACAAGACAAAGACAAGTCATAGATTTGCAATTTTAAATTCTTCATATTCTGCAACTGTAACGAATATTGAAACAGCGCAAGAATTTTTGGAATTTTTGAGCAATACAAACACAAACAGTTATGGTAAAATTATTAAAGATAACTTGATTATTACTGGTGCAGATTGGGTAAATTATGTAGTTGATACAGTAAGTTCAAAATACACCATCGCTACTTCAATGGATGAGGCAGTCACAGGCAGGCTAGAAGGTGCTGTGCCATACGAAATTGAGGGGCAGACAACCACAAAGACTGCGACTGTAATATTTAGAGATTTCACCGAAGAACAAGCAAAGGCGTTTGATTCGCTATTTGGCTATACTCAAAAATTTAGGGTATTAAATATCAATTTTGAGTTTGATTTTACACCTGATTTGAGTGAAAATGGTTTAAGTTTGACTAAAAATACAATTTCAAATTTCGGTTTACTTGCGCAAGAAAGTAGCAGTACTTATTTTGAAAACATCTCGGTTAAATTGATAAATGACAATATTCTAAAAGTTAACAATCTTGAAAATATTGCTGTAATTTCAGGTGTTAGTCAATCAAATAATTTTGTGAATGTACAAGTTGATGCGGTGATTGAAACAGTTGAAAATTACGCAAGCGGTAGTGCTGTAAATATCGGTGCTATGTTTGGTCAAGGTAAGGTGACAAATACCATAAATTGCACAAACGCAGGCAAGTTGAGTATTGTTTATAAATCAAACAACAACTACACATTGTCATTTGGTGGACTTGCTGGTGAGACAAACGGCATACTAAATGTGCGTGGCGTAGTGCTTGACACACAAGATAATATGCAAATTTCTATGGAAGTAACTGCAAATAACAATAGTAACGAAATTAATTTAGCAGGTATTGTTGGTAACGCAAACGGAACAGCAAGAATACAAAATCTAGTCGCCAGTGGCGAAGTTAATTTGACAAGAACAACAGGTCAAGATAATTCTATGGTAAACTTAGGTGGTATTGCAGGGAAGTTGCATAATTCTAACCTTTCTAGCCTTACATCAAAAGTTAACTTTACCGCAAACGCAAACAAGGGTAACATATTTGCTGGTGGTATTGCTGGAAACTTAGTCAATGAGCAAGAATTTTCTGGTTCAGGCATTTCGATGCAATTTAGCGGATTTACTGCCGAATACTTGACTTCACACAGCAATTTTGACCTAAATTCAACCACAAATAGCGCAATTTATCTCGGTGGAATCTTTGGGTTGAGTGAAAACGATTTGATTTTGGCAAATTCAAAGGTTGTGCCTAGTGGACAGGCAAGAAATATCTACTACGGTTTGTTTAGTGACAGCAAGTTAAATGTTGAGAGTGCAAGCAGTAGAATGTATATAGGTGGAATTATCGGTAGAGCAATTCAGGGTCGTTTGTCAAACAGCGAAGGCTATACTGAGTTAGATAAGCCAAATACTATTTTGAGAATTGCAGAAAGTGCTTTCGTTGGTGAGATTTACGGCAAAAACAATCAGACTGCTGGTAGTTACAACTACTTTGGTGGTATCGTAGGTGATACTCAAATAAGTATAAACGATGTGTTGTCAAATGGCGCGATTCGCTTTGAGGCTAGCCACGCAATATCAATTTATGCGGGCGGAATTGCGGGTGCAACCAACAAAGATATTAGTTATTCGATTGCGGTTTCATCGGTACAAACTTCACTCAGTGCAAATGCAAATATTTCTGCAATCGGGGCAGTTTGTGGTGTACAACAAAACGATAATGGGCGAATTATCAACACATATTATAGTGGAGATTTGTGTGGCTTACTAGACAATTACGCAACAAACTTAACCGCTATGCAGATGCTAGATATTGATAATTTCAAGGTCAATGGTACACAAACTCTAAGCAATGATAAATGGACTTATGCAGTTGCGCAAAACGAAAATGGCGATGAAATTCAATCTTCTATACTATACCCACTTGCAGTAAGAGATAATATTGATACTACTCGTGGTGGTATGGTGACTCCTTATGTGGTTAGTAACTTAGAAATGTTGCTAGGACTAATTGATGATACGGAAAAACCAAACAAAATGGTTATATTTGATGCTACTACAATCAATATTGCGGAATTACCAAAACTCGAAATAAGCAATGTTCGTAAAATTGTAGGTAATGGAGTGAAAATTGAAGTAAATTCATCTAATTTTACTGGTAGCACTTCTCAAAATATTGGTTTGTTTGGTACAATTCCTCAAAATGTTGTAGTGTCAAGTATTACACTTGCTATCAATCAAACAAGTATTCGCACAAGCACAGACATCAATTTTGGTGGAATTGCGGGCGTAAATAACGGTGCAATATTTAATTGTGTGGTCGGTAGTTTGGATGAATACACACCTAGCATAAATTATGCTTCAAGTTTCACTAAATTGAGAGAAACTTACGCAGATAACTTTGCTGGTTTGACTGAAAAATCAAATTCAATCTTCGCACTTGAACTCACAGGGGCAAGCAATTCAAATATCGGTGCAATTGCTGGTATCAATAATGGAAATATTACCGCTAGCGTAGCAATCGTTGATTTGAGTGTGGAAAACCTTTCTACTGGTGCTATCAATATCGGTGGGCTAGTTGGATACGCTGAAAATGCTTGGATAAACAACTCTATTGCTCAAAATAGGGTACTTGTAAGCAAAGCAAACAATACCACAAATGTTGGTGGCGTTGCGGGTAAGGTAAGTAATAGTAGGTTTGATGCAATCCTTGCAAATGGTAATGTAATGGTGTTTACTGTTAGCAATTACAATCAAGTTGGGCTTGCGTTTGGTACATTTGAAGGTATCGCAAATGGTGTGGTTGTAAATAGTGATTTGAGTGGAAATTTGAGTGTAAATGATGTAAATAACAATTACAATTTTGCTCTAACTACGCAAGAATTACTGACTGCATCAAGGTTTAATGCAATCGCAAAAAATTCTGCAAACTTATTTAATAGTATTTGGTCGTATGGTAATAATACTATAAACTATGGCTATCCATACCTGAGTATTACAAATATTTCGATGAATACAGGTAATGGTAATGTTGATAATCCTTATCAATTACGCGAAGGGACAGAAATTTTGAGAGTTACGCTCTCAAACGCAACAGGTAAGCATTTTGTACTTGTACGCGATAGCATAATATCTAGTAAAATTTTGGAAACCACTGCAAAATCTACTATTTATGCAAAAACTCTTAGCGGTAATGGAAAAGTAGTTGTTATTGATAAATACATTACGCCTACATCAACTGGTGGGACTGTAAATATTGGACTATTTAGGACTATTTCTGAGCAAACTGAAATTAAAGGGCTAGGAATTGTAATAAATCAATTTGGTATTGACACTGGCTTAATCATCAACTTTGGTGGCTTAGCAAGTGAAAATAGAGGTACAATTTCAAACTGTGCGGTAACTGCTACTAATGAAATATCGCTTGCAAGTTTGCCAAACAGTAAGATTGGTGGACTTGTGGCACAAAATATGGGTGCAATTCAAAACAGTTGGGCTGATATTGATTTTAATGTAAAAGATGGTTATATCGGCGGACTTGTAGGATTGTTAGGTAAGAGTGCTTCTGCTTCAACAGAAAGTACTGCATATATTCGCAACAGTTTTGCAAACGGAAACTTAATAGTAAAGCAAGATACAACAAAGGCTTATGCAGAAACGAGTGTAGGTGGACTTGTAGGACTTGCAAATGCAGAAATTGCTATGGGTAGAAGTATTGAAAATTGTTATGTATATGGTAGTCGTATTCAAGTAACTAGCAAAGGTTCAAAAGTCGGCGCGTTCATAGGTAATGCGATTAAATTTAATACTTATAGAACTTATGCATATATCTACACTCCAAGCGCAAACGATACAAGCAATATTGGCGCAGGCAATTATCAAAATATTGGTATGACTGGAAATACAATCACTGGTGCATATGACAATACAAGTATTGTGAGTGTTTGGTTGGGTATTCAAGATGGCGAAGTAGGTAATAGACAATTAGCAAATGACTTGTGTAGGATAGTACCTATTACTCAAATGAGGACAACGGCTTTGGGTAGCGACTTCTATGCTGAATGGATTACATCTGGTTGGACTAGAAACCTAGGTGTTGCAAATCAAAATGAATATTTGCCATATCTAAATAGAGTGACTCCGTTAGACAAACAAGAAACAAATGCTAGTAATTTGAGTGCAGAAAGCATATTTAATTACAGTTATTAAGCGCAATAAAAAAGGATACTTAATTTATCTAAGTATCCTTTTTTGTATTATATTTTTATTTGGAGCATAGTCAATGAAGTTAAACTTCTCTTACCATTTCAGTATAAGTTAGATTTTTATCAAAAAATTCAACTTTGCCTTTGATAAAATCTTCGCGCACAAGTGCAATATGACAGTTGCATAATTCGTTTAAATCATCTACAAATTCATTAAATTTAGTAATACTACATTTTGAAATTGTGCAAATCACAGTTATACTGCCATTAGTGGTATTTTTACTCAACGCAAACAACTTTTTGCATTGTTGCAAGATGTTGTAATAGTGCTTTTCGACATCAACGCCTTTTTCGCTCAAAATATTTCTTAAATTTTGCATTAGCATTATCAAATCATCAACAATGAGGACTACATCTTCACCTTGCTCACACAACCTTTTTGCGCGATTGTAGGCAGTATCAACATAAAGCCATAATTCTTGCGGTAAAATATCAAAAGTCGTAAATATATATTCGGCATTATTTAGAACAATTTGCTCCTCTGGGCGTTTGTTGGTTGCTAAGTAAATGACCGAATATTTGTCTTGCAAGTCTTTTGCGATACTGTTAGCCAAATAGTTTTGCCCGCTACCAATCTCACCAAGGATAAGCGCTCTTTGACCGAGTTTAATGGGAGCAACCTCATTGATAAATTGTAGTTGAGGGAGATTAAATTTTATTGTTTCTCCAAAAAATTTAGGTTGCATTAAGTCAAAATCTTGTCTATTGAGTTCAGTAGGAGAGTGTGAGTTAATAGAGATTATCTCTTTTGCGCATAAATTTAAGTTGTCATATTCGACAACGGCGGTAACACTGTCACCAAAACGCACTAGGTCCTTATTTAAGGTTTTGTTGTCAATCTTTGCATGCATTGCTAGATTAAGTTTTGCAACATTGCCATTAAAAATCACTATTTCATTTGAAATTTGTACAACAATACCAGTAAATGGCTGTGTTGTATCAAAATTGAGTACATTTTGTGGTGAGCAAAAAATACCTAATTCGGTAGGTTGTTTAAAAAAGTTGTAATCAATACTGGTGTCAAAGCCTACCAAAGTGTCCCATTCGTTATCGCTAATTATTTCCTTGCGATGTGGCCTACCGCTTTTAACTTTTTCGTAAGGTTCAACTTTGCCAGTTACTACGAGTTTTATTGCATTTTTAAGTTCTTCGGTTTTCATTGAGGTTGGGTTGCGCACGCCAATTTTAGAGCCGACTTCACGCAACTGATACAAATTTAGTTTGGATAATTTGTTAATATCAACATTAAATTTCTCTTTTGTCATAGTCAAACCTCCACATAAATATACACGACTAGTTTATCATAAATCAATATTTTTGTAAACTATTTTTGAAATTTTTTAACACTTTAACATAGTTTTCCAAAAACTACAAAAATAATTTCGAGCAAACAAAAAAAGACCTAAATTTGCCTTTTTATTGACTAATTTTTGGTCTTTTTAAGTTATTTCACTTTCATACGAGTACGCATTACAATAAATGTAATCACAAGTGCTACAAATACAATCACTGCAACAACAATCAAAATAATTGCTGCCGTATTTAATGGAACGGAAATTGTAATTCTATTACTTGTCAAAATATTTCCACTTGCTGATTGGATTTGAATTACATAAGTTTTTGCATCTGTGTAAGTAAAGGTAAGTGGGTCAACACTAGTGCCATTTGTTGCATCAATAGTAAGCACACGCTCGTTATTAATCACTAAGTAACAGTCACCAACACGCTCATATATGCTAGCAGGGTTTACGGTGATTGTAAAACCACTAGTGCTAGATGAGCCCCATTGACGGCTACTCTTGATAGTAGGCTCTTCATTATTTATCCAGAAATTGAAAGTGTAATCTTGGCTAGGATTGTATCCAGAGCCAGCATAACGAACAGTAATCTCATATTTGCCAACACCATAAGTATCAGGGTCAGCGTAGAAAGTGTGAATTTTTGCATTTTCACCGCGCACTTCATCGGTAATATCGACACCAGAGCGTGTGATTTTGATTATTTCATAACCAGTCATTGATGAAAATTCATAACTTGATATTGCTTCTGTACTTGATAGGATTGTAAATTGATAGTTAGCAAGCAAGTCAGCAGAATTTGTACCAACGATTGATTTTATTGAGCCACGCATTGATACATTATAAACACCAGGTTCGGTGAATATATAATGTCCATTTGTTGGTTTAACTTGATATTCAACATTGTTTCGAGTAATTGTAATAGCCATTGAGTCATATTGTCTTAGGTCGCCAGAGAATGTAAGAGGAATATACAAATCTACATCTTTTGAGAAGGTCGCAAATTGAATAGGGGCGAGATTATTGACATAGTACACTACATCATTGATAATAGTAAGAGTAAATTCCGAGTAGCCTGAGCCAAAATATTGAGTTTGTCCAACAGCATCTTTTACGCTGATTGTGTAAACGCCTGATTCAGTGAGCGTAATACTTCCTGAGGTGTAAGTACCAACTTTTACGCCATTGTACCAAAGTTCGAGGTAGTAGAAATCATTGTAAATGTAATCGTACAATCCGCTTTCAAATACAGATTTGTCAAGGAAGGTGGTATTCCAAGTTAAGACTGCTTTTGCGGTTTCTGTATCAGTTACTTTGGTGTAAATATTTTTGAGGTTTGTTGACATTATTTCACTATTGATACGGAAATCAGTATTTGTAGAAATATTGTCAGATGGAATACGCGTTACTGCAAAGTATGTGCTAAGTATGTGGGTTGTATTTCCAGATACATTGTAAATGCGGGTATTCCCATTAGTTGCTACAACTCTATAAGATAGACCTTTATCTTCATTACAAATTATCTCAATCGTGCGGTCCCAGTTGCTATCCGAACTCAAGAAGAAGTAATGAGGCATTGTATATTTTACACCCAAAATTGTATAGTTGTACTGAGTGGAATGAGGGCTAAGCGTTTTTGTAGTGCCGTCCGAATTGATTTGGTTTACACCATAAACTGCCACATCATACGACCTTATCGTAAATGTTTGACTGCCTGCGGTAAATTTACCAAATGAATTGTAAATGTTTACCATATATACGCCTTCTGTATCAACTGTGGTAGGTGAGGTGATAGTGCTTTCAACTCCGTTTGGCAATACAAGAGTTACATATGGGCTAAACATTGCATCAATATTTACCCAACTAATCAATACCGATTTTGATGTCACTTGATTGAGTAATGGGCTTCCAGCAGTATCAGTAAGTGCAATCTTAGGGAAATAAGTATAAATTGCAAATACAAAATTTGTAGCAGTATCGGTATAGTTGTCAACGGAAATTTCGTATAAATAGTGAATGTTCATAGGTGCATAGAATGTGAGTGTTGTTATACTTGAAGTCAAATCATCAAGTTCGAGTTTGAAGTAAGATGATTTTGTATCAAGTGCAACTATTCTGTCATTTACTACATTTGTATAAAGCACAGCCTTGTTGTTGTCCAAATCTTTTATACTTAATTGAATACGCAACGCATTTGATTGATAAACGAATTGAGTTTCGCTCGAAGTGTAGGCATAAGTTTCATTATTAAACACTTGATTTGCAAATTTGTTTGTGCCCCAATCTACAATGTATTTAACCAAACTTTCGTCAATAGGGTATGAAAATCTAGTAGTTCTACCAAAGTTATCGGTAAATTCAAATTTGTAGATTAGATTTGAACCAGTCGAAAGGTTAAATGTAAATCCTTCGGTAACATCGCTAGGTTTAAAATCAGCACTTGTCAAAGGCAAAGGTTTGAGGTTTGAGTCGTTTACTTGCAAAGCGTTGTTTAGGTATACTTTAAAATCAACTAATTGAGTCGAAAGTATAGCGCTTGTGTCAGGTAAACGAATTGTAAATGTGCCATCATCGTTAATAGTAATAAGAGTTAAGAAAGTCTTTTCATCAGGAATTAAATCAAGTCCTTGAGTATTAACATAGAAATTAATATTGTTGCCTGTATCAAGTCTATCATCAATCACTACTTGTATGCGACTACCAGTGCTACCATAACCAGCCACAGCCATTCTCTCTACAAAAGCATTAAATTTTGCTTTTATTTCATCAAGACTAGACACGATATTGCCACTATACATAGGAATATTGATAGGGGCTAGGTAATAAACTTCCGTTTCGCCAGTAACCAAGTTTTTGAAAGTATATTTTTGCCAAGCATCATCGTTGGTAATTGATTCAATTCTAAACTCATTACTGTTGAAATTGATTGTGTCATTTCGGTTAAACAAAATATTGTTGTCATAAGTTACAGTCGTTCCGTCATCAATATTTGAATCAATAAAGTAATGATTTAGTCCAATACTTGCATCAATAGAATTTTTGCTTTCTGTCACAAAAATTGTATATACACGCTTGTTGCCCGCGCGGTCTTGTTCGATTATGTCGTAATAACCAACCTCGCTAATATAAGTCAAGCCCTCGGTCATATTTGCCGTTTTGTAACGCGCAATAGTATATTCGGCAGAGGTAGGAGAGAACTTGTGCGAAGCATTTGGAGATGCATCAGGTTGACCTTCAATAACCGTTTGCTCGTTAGGATTACCATTGTAATTATCGTATTTACGGAAGTAATAATTGATACCGCTTTCATAATCGTTGAGATAGTTCAAGACAAAATTCTTTTCCACAGCAAATGCATAAGATTTGAGGAAGGTGACTTGTGGATTGTCGATATTATTAATTAAGTAATTTGCAAAATCACTACCTAATGATTGAATATATAGGTCGTTTTTAATTAAATTAATCAAATTTTGATATGGTGCAGTGTTATCAACATAAATCGTTTGCGTAGTTTGATAATCTTGCAACTCGTAATCGCTACCATTGTTTTTTGAGATATAATGAGCAGTTGCGCTGTATTCTACATCTACCAACTTAGTGCCATAAAGTTCGGCATTTTCAAATTCAGGCTTAGGCAACAAAATGTAGTAATTATATACGCCATCAATACTCATTTTGTAAAATTTGGTTTCATTTACAGCCATAGAAGCATTTAACAAATTGTTTAGAGCGGTTTGAGTTTCTTTGTAAATAAATGTTGTGCCTTCGATTTCGCTTGTGTCTTGTTTTAGACGCTCATATTCGTTGACATCGCAAGTAAGTAGAATAGGATTGCTAAAAGTAAATGTTTTAGTGCTTAGACCGATATTTTGATTACCGTTTTCATCAACTTTTGGATTTGCTTTTGTGTAAATTGATTTTGTAACTATTACATCATTGAATGCAATTTGCGCGCTGTAATCATCGGTAGGGTCGAGCCAAGTGATACGCACATTTTTGTCGTTGGTGATATTGTTAAAGGTTGTATCAATGTTTGTATAAGCGTTTTCACCACTTTGGAAGGTGAATTGAGGAGGAGTACCAGTCAATTCAAAGTTAAATACAGTTGAATTTGGCGCAAGATTGTTGCCATAAGTCAAGTTTTCAAAGTCGAAACTTGCATTTCCAGTCAATACACCTTGGAAATTTGATAAATCGAACAGAATTACACGATATTTACCAACTCCATTAAAGGCATAACGCAATTTGTCTAATGACTTGCAATCGTTGTCACTACCTTCGTTTGTGTAAACATTTGAGTAGAAAGTTTGCCCAGTGTAAGCGTAACTTGTACCAGAAGTGTGCCTAAAATATTGTACGGCTACTTGCACGCGAGAAGAATTGCGGTATTTATCAAAAATGTTATTTAAGTAAACAGTTGCTTCACCCTCTGAGAGAGTAGGCTCAGGCGCAAAGTAATATTTGTCATATACACTTGCAGAATTTGCAACAGGTGTAACTACGCCATTTTCGCTAGTCGTAGATTCTTTCCAGGTGCTCATATACACGCTTGCTGGTAAAATATTACTATCAATTACTACATTAGAAGGAATAGCAGGGTCTTGCGTGTTTTTGCCCAATTTGATACTAGAATTAAAGTTTTCAGAGTTGGTAGTACGGCTAAATTGATTGAAGTAATTTCCACCATAGTTTGGATAATCTGCATAATCACCCTTGTTATAACCAAATTTAAGGCTAATGTCGCTACCATAATCAGTCGTAGAAGACGGAATTATTGCATTTCTATCTATATAATATGTATAGGTTTTTTCTAGCACATCACCAGTGATTTGAAGATTGTTTTGTGATTCCGTAGTTTCTTTATACTTACGAGTAACTACATACATACCGTCACTACTAGCAGTACCATTGTTAAATGCTTGCACATAGTCAATAGGCATTAAGATTTTAGTTTGATAGTAGGTTGCACCATTTTTATCAATGGTGTAGAGAGTGTCATAACTAGATGAATCACTAAATAATGTCTTTTCAGTGTACTCATCACTATATGGGTAGTTTTTATTACTTTTGTTGTATGAGAATGGGTAATATTTCAAGACAATACTTTCAATTTGGAAATAATCTTTTGGTTCTGTCCAACTAAATGTCACATAACGGCGATTTGTGGAAAAACTATTTGAAACTAATTGTCTAATTGTGGTGTTTTCAAGAGTTCTTGAAGTTGTTAAATCGCTACCAAAACTATCCTCAAACGCGCTATAACTGTACATTGCACCTCTTGAACGGTCAAGATTCACTTCTACATAAAATTTTTCATTGTGGTTGCCGATTATGTCGGAAACAATAAATGTATAGCCAAATTGCTCGTTAGTTAGCTTGTGAAGTGGGTGACTAGCACTCGCTATTCCATCTGGATAAACTTGTGTAGTATAAGGCTTGTTTGGCTCATCTAATGTAGGCTTATTCACCTTGATAGTCGCAAACCAGTTGTGCGCAACATTTTCATCATCTATATAAGGAATTATGTCTGCATCATCGCGAGTGTCACTAGCAATTTCAATTTTGTCAAGTTCGATAACAATACTTCTAGTATTCAAAATATCCATTTTGGCAAATGCATTTTTAATAATAGAATTTGATTTATATGTTTGTCCATTCAAAGCCCACATAAAATCATTTTGTGCAAAATCAAAAATATCAGTTATCGTATTTTCTACGCTAGCGGTATCAGTAATGCTCAATGATTTGTGCGTACCCCAGTAAAATTCTGTGTCATCGGTTATTACATTTACAAAAGCACTTTGAGCAGGCTTTTGCAAAATTTGAGTTTTGGTCGTGTCTAAAATTGTCACAAAAATTTCAGTATTGCCCGCTTCATCGCTAAGCAACAATATTGCAAGTTGCGGTGAAGAGATAATTTGCGAAGATGATAGAGGAGTGTTTAATGAATTAGCGTCAACTTTGTAGTAGTCAACTGGCGGAGTGAAACCACCAAAATTGCCGTTTGTTTTCATCAAAACAGCACCATTTTGCGCAGAAATACGCATATTGTTGATATAACTATCCAAATCAATCGAAAAGTCACTCACTGTTTGAAGGCTAGAATAAATGTATTTTGCGCTAATTTGTGCGCCACTCTTTTTGTCATTCCAAGTCCACGCAAACGAGTTGTTAGTAGCAATATTGAAATCACTTGCAAATTCGCTAAGGCTAGAAATAACGGTTGCTTGATTATTTGCATCAGGCAATAGATTTTTGCCCATAACTTGTAGAGCGGAAATTCCAGTGATAGGTGAGGTGTCAATTTGGAAAATATAGTTTACAAACGCATTTGGAGAGTCCTCGCGGAAAGCTTGTATGCAATATGTGCCATCAATTCCGTTTACACCATTCCAACTTAAAGTTTCACCACAAAGTATAGTTGGAGAGGTCGTAGAAACATCATAATAAGTGCCGTTTTTGCCTTTTTGGTAAACTAAACCATTAATAGTTGACTGCCCAAGCAACTTGCCGTCCCAGTCGTAGATATAGTATTTCGTGCTAATTTTTGCATCAAAAGGGCCTGTCGCTTCCCACGCGCAATATACATATTTGTTTGTATAATCTTCCATATTCAAAGTAGTCGCGCGAATATCTTTTACAACTATATCATTAGGGTTGTCGGTAGCAAAAACTTCAATTTGCGGAGTTGAATTTGTAATTTCAAAATAGAATACTTGGTGGTGGTACTGATAATTTTTACCATTATTTTGCACTTGACCTGACTCGTAAACTAAATTTTCATAAGTGATATAAACTATATATGTACCAGCATTTTGAAATCTAAAATCGCGTGCGTAGTTCTGTACGCTAATATTTCCTAAACTATCACGATATGCATACCAACTAGCGGAAGTGGCAATCATTTTGCCGTTAAATTCAAACATAACTGGCGCAAGATTTGTGCTTGCTTTTTCTACTAATGTTGAATTTAAGTTAAATAATAAATCGCTTGAATTTTGATTAAACAACTTATCATTTAATGCGGTATTGTTTAGCAAAATTCCGTTTGAGTCGTAAATTACATCATCAAGCGTAATTCCATTTTGGCTAGTTACGGCATTTTCATTTTGAAAACTAAAATCTGCTGTGTAAACCGTATCAGCAAGAGTAGGGGCGTTGTTGCTGATTTTGATTACTTCGCTACTAGCAGTTAAAAAGTCGTGAGCGTAAATTACGCTAGGCGTAGTGGTTGGATTTTGCATTGCTTGATAGCAATAAGTATTGTCATAAAGCGGAGCGGTTGTAGTGCGAGTGTCAGCGTATCTAGCAGAGTAACCGTTAATTACGAGACTTTCGCTTTTCAATAAGTCTGCATTGCTGGTTACTACTTCGCCACTTGCCAAAGCATATTGCGCAGTGCCCTCTAATATGCCAGTACGCAAACGCGCAGTTTTATTGATTAAATATTCACCAACGCGGTCAAATTGAATACAAACCTTGTAGCCGTCAAGACCTTTTTCTAGTCGGTATGTACGCGTATTCAATAAACCCGAATTTGTACTTGTGGTGACAACAAGTTCGCCATATTCTGTTGAGCCTGAAATTTTTGCATTAAAGGCAAGGCTAACATTTTCTACATAGTTGTACAAAGTGCGAGTGTATTTTATTTCGTACTTTTCAGGGTTGTAAAACATTTGAGGGTAGTAAAGTTGGTCTTTTTCTGCATTTGAGCGTATGGTTTCCTCATTATTTTCATCGTAAATAGTAGTAAATGAGTTGTTAAAATTAAAGTAGTGCAACATTGAACTTGTTTGGTTTGCTAACTCAAATTTTTCAGTGTCGTTGAAAGTAGTTTTTTCAAAAAGGGCTGAATATGTGTTTTGAGTAGTTATATAGAATGAATAAGTCCAAGTTTGTGTTTGGGAGGAAGATTTATCTCTATACTGAATAGTAATATCATATTTGCCCTCTGGGTAATTCACATAAGGCTCTGTGCCACGCGAATATTTGGTGATATAGTCATTATTTAATGCAGGTGTTGCACCAGTAACTTCGGTAGGTGTGAGTGCGTGGAGATATTGATTGTAAATCGAAATATCTTCGCTATCGGCATCAAATTGTGTGTGTTCAATAACAGTACCATTAAAGCGGAGTGAAACATTATTGAGTAGAGTTACGCCCGAAAAAGTGATAAACACTGCTTCACGCCCAACTACGGTAAGCCCTGCATCATCATCGCGAGTGTCCGCATTTGTATTGAGCATAACGAATTGCCCATCGCTAATATCAACTGCGGTACTCTCTATGTGCCTTTTTAGTTTTGGGTCATAGTCGCTGTCAGTTGCATAAGCATCTGGCAAGAATACTTTTTGTACAGCAAAAGTAGGTTGTGTGACTGCTTTCGCTCTATATGAACCAGCAAAAAACATAACACCAGCAAGGCTGATACTCAGTAAGATAACAGCCAAAATTGCTATACCGCTCCAATTC